>CAXTCR010000016.1:6928-31484 GCA_964242555.1 uncultured Ktedonobacteraceae bacterium | reverse complement strand
CTATGTTCAATACACTACCCAGCGAGGCCAGCGACTCCGCGAGTACGACGGAAACCCCGCCATGTAAATAGCCCACCTGCTGCTTATGCTGTGGTCCAATTGGCATTTTGGCCACCACGCGATCCTTCTGTGCCTCCACCAGCTCAATGCCAAGAATGTTCCAGATGGACTCTGTATGGTCGCTATTCATATTTTCGACAAGCTCTTCTTGCGAATATTCCACGGTTTTGGACTCCTCTATTTTTTTACTGACTGCTCTATACAATTCACATCAGCATAGCACGCAAAGGGGAAAATCTCAATCACACTCTGCAAGCCTTAACACGTGCTACAATAGCTCAGAAGAGCGGATAAGGAGAGTTTGCTATGTCTGAAGAAAGAGAGCTTTTTCGGAGACAAGTCACCGGGCTTATGACGCATGTCTTTGCGCTTGTACAGGCATGCCCTGCTGGTCGCGTCACCACCTATAGTGCAATTGGCAAGGTGCTTGGCTACCCACGAGGCGCACGTATGATTGGATGGATTATGAATGAAACACCAACAGAGGATATACCAGCACAGCGTGTCGTGAGCAGCAAAGGCGAACTAACAGGAAGTTGGGCATTTGGACAGCGCGGTCGAATGCGCCAATTATTGGAGAATGAGGGTATCATCTTTTCACCTGATGGACGTGTAGACCTTAAGCGTTATGGCTGGGACCCGTCGCAGGACCTCGGTGAAGAGGAACGTTTGCATATTCTTGATAGCCCTGTGGATAGATCTATCACTCCTAGTATAAGATTGCTTCACCTCTTGCAAAACGATCCTGCTTCGCCCTTGCGCGAAACGCCGAAGGGATAGGATCGATTGATCGCGTCTTTGTAACAAATGATGATGCGCAAGGACGCGATCAATCAGCCCTTACCCTGTCGTAATCGTGCCATCACCATTCACACGAATTGTGACCCCTTGCAGGGGGCCATTGTTTGGTCCAGAGACAGGGACGCCCCCGTTTGCTGGATCAAAAATTGCTCCATGCCTTGGGCATCGCAGCTTTTGTGAACCAGCGTCGTAGTACACAGTAACTCCCTCATGCGTACACGCATTGCTATATGCTACAAAGTTCCCGTTTGGCAGATGAATAAGGACACTACCAGCCCCATTCGTTGGGTTGGTGAAGGTCCGAGACGAGTTCGTAGCCAAGCCAGTAGAGCCAATAACAGTGCCTGTATGAGATGGTGGTGGAGTGGGCGTGGGTACGGGCGGTTGCGTAGGTTGGATTGTCGGCTGCATAACAGGCCGGTTCGTTGGTTGCGAAGTAGGAGATCCCTGTAGGGGTTTAGCAGTTGGCGAGGGTTGCGCCGTTGGCTTGGTGGGTGCAGGTGTAGACGTTGGGACTGCTGTTGCGATGGAAGTTACATTTGTCGTCGCGCTCTGTGGATGCTGTAAGACATGTGCCAGTGCAGCGCCTCCAAGACCAAGCGCGCCTAGTGCTACCACGCCTCCGCCAGCAAGCATAGCCACTACACGTCTTCGCTGCTGCTTTTGCGCCGCGATATGCCTTTTGGATGTATGAAGCTGTTGTGTAGACGTATTCGTAAATGTGCCAGGAGTCTGAGCCGCAACCTGTGCTGCTGTCATACTTGACCACCAGACAAACGGATCAATAGTCTGATCGTCCACTAGCGTATTCTTTCGCCCTTGCACCATTTCTCCCGACATAGGCTTAGGGTGCAACGCAGCTGTATGAGCCGTGATCGGGGGAATAAGTTGCCACTTACCCGAAGGAGTTTTCTCCTCTTTAAACCAGTCAACCGCATTTGGCAGTGTAACTTGTGTGTCAGGCAGTACCTTCATTGGCGCCGTAGGCTGTGATACCACATGTTCTTGGGCCTGAAGCGCTTGTGTAAATGATGCTATGAAGGATCCGGCTGATTGTATACGATGTGCTGGATTAGGTTCTAAGGCTTGCTGAATAACTGCATTGAGACCTGCGGGCAATTCAGGGCGGAGTGTAGCAAGGTTCCGCATATTTAGAGAACTACTGTCAATGCCGCTTATTGGGGATGAACCACTTAGAAGCTCTAGCGAAAGGGCACCAAGCGCATAGATATCTATGCGTTTGTCAAATGGTTTGCCTTGCGAAGCTTCTGGTGCGATGTACCCTTGTGTACCGAGCGTTGTATCGACGATGCTGCGTGAGGCTGGTTGGAGTGTCTCTAAACCGTCCTCAAGCCCCTGCATTGTCAGTAGACTCATAAGTCCAAAGCCTGCTATCTGCATACTCTCATGGAGTAAAATATTCGTAGGACTCAATGTACCATGCACTATGCCATTGCTGTGCGCATAGTCGATGCTGTCGGCAATTCGTTTGAGCAACTCCAATACTTGATGTGGTGTGAGTCGTCCTCTCTGCTTAAGCAACTTCGCTACTGAACTACCTCTGATTGCAGGATTCACTAGATAAGGCAAGCCATTGTGCACACCCGCATCTTGAACTGGCAGGATGTAGGGATGGCGCAATTTTGTGAGCACAGCACTTTCACGTGCAAACCGTGCCAGGAAGCGTTTCTGCACTGGGAATGCTTGAGGCAGCGAAAAAAGTGTTAAGACACATAGCTGATATGTGCCTTCCTGTTGCACCTCATAGACCGTGCTCAATGTACCGCGCCCAAGGACACGCTTTACTCCATACGGTCCAATTCTCTGCTCCACCGCTGAGTCTGTCACGTGTGATGACATGAACATCTCCTGAACTATTCTCTACTGTAGCGTTTCATCTATTTTTAATCGAATAGAATGTATATCGCGACGTGTCTCTTGAACTCTAATGTAGAGGATGTATCATGATACGTCAAATTTCTTATCTTTGTGGTAGGACTTGTGGAAGAGATGGGCAGCATATCTTAACCTACGGTGTTTCATTATGGCACGATTGTCCTATTTTCATGTATTTCTTATTTCAAATATATAGATTTCTGTGCATACTATAGACAGTTAGCTCTCCTGATGAGCCATAGGGATAAGTATGAAAAATGGAGTGTTTTGTTGAATATGCAGTCGGAGTATGTAATTATTGGCAATGGTATAGCTGGTGTGACGGCTGCGGAAACTCTCCGCGCCGAAGACGCGACCTGTAACATTACGCTGATTGCAGATGAGCCATATCCCGTGTATTATCGTCCCGCCTTGAAGGATTTTCTTGGTGGTCATATACCAGAGGAAAAATTGTGGGCGCGCCCGTCTACGTTTTACAAACAGCAGAGAGTTCGCTTTGTTCCTGGACGCGTTGTGGCAGTGCACCCTGATCAGCATAGTGTTCAATTGCAAAGTGGTCATTACATCGGCTACTCTAAGTTACTCCTTGCACATGGAGCACAACCACAACAATTGACATGTACAGGAGCACTATTAGCGGGAGTTAGTACACTACGCACGGTTGAGGATTACCAGCGCATTGTGCAGCATTTGCGCAGGGCGAAGCACATTGTCATATGCGGTAGTGGTACGCTTGCGCTTGAAAGTGCGGAGACCTTGGTGCATCAGGGCTATCAGGTCACGCACCTCCTACGCCGCGAGACGCTCTGGTCCGATGTGCTGGATGCAACGGCTTCGGAAATGGTGCTGCAGGAGGAACGCCGGCTTGGTATCGATGTTCGGACCAACGAAGAAATTGCCGAAATTCTGGGCAGTGCTGGCGAGGTATGTGGAGTTATCACGACGCAAGGAAAACGCATTCCTTGCGAGATTGTACTTGTCGCTATCGGTATCCAGCCCAATGTAGACTTCGTACAGCGCTGTGGCATTGCCTGTGGACGAGGCATTCAGGTCGATAGCAGCATGCACACCAGCGTACCTGATATTTATGCAGCTGGCGATGTCGTCGAGACAACCGACAACCTTACGGGAAAAACACGCCTTGTTGGTCAGTGGTATCCTGCTATTCAACAGGCACAAGTTGCCGCACATGCCATGCTCAATAGCGAAAAACACGGAACGCAACGGGCACTATTTTACAATGCGACGTTTCTCTGCGGGCTTCAATTCGTTTCCGTTGGTGTCACCCAGCAATCAACATACCGGTTACAGGAGATAATCGCTCCACCTGAAGCACGTAGCTATCGCAAGCTACTGCTACACAACGGCGTTCCTGTCGGTTTACTTTTTCTGGGAGAGCGCAAGGAGGCAATGGCCTTTAAGCGTGCTATTGAGCAGGGCATAAACCTTGCTCCCGTGCTGGACCGTCTCTTTGCTGAGGACTTTTCGCTTGAGGAATATCTGGATGCTCAACGAGATATAACTGCTCGTCTGGTACCTATTCCACATCCCGAGATCGCGACTACGCATGCAGAGATACGTCTTCCCTCTGCTGAGGACTATAAACATATCATCATTGGTCGCAATTCGAACACAACAGTAGGTATAGCACATCGCTCTGTATCGCGCCAGCATGCCGAGCTTCTTGAAGTGCAACGGGGCCAGTATGCTGTTCGCGATATGGGTAGTTCGAATGGCACATTTCTTAATAAGGTTCGCATTAGCGACAAGCAGCACACTCTACTAAGCGTTAACGATATTCTGCGTTTTGGGGACATTCAGTACCGCTTTGAAACCCGTAAAACAGAGCAGCCCAATACGCGAACGCTTCCTGTGGTAGGTATGATGCATCGTGCGCAGACACCTACGCTTGACCAGAAAGGAGTACAGTTTGAACTGGATATGTGTATTGGCTGTGATCGCTGTATGCGTGTGTGCCCAGTTTCCCTCTCCTCGCAGGTAAGTATTGCTGATCTCAACGCTGCCACAGCGTCATCAGATGTTGCGCCTCATGTCGCACACTTCACTCATGAGTGTGTGATGTGTGGCTCATGCGTACCTGTATGTCCGGTTGATAATCACCGCGACCTGCTGATGCTCTCGCTCAAACAACGCCTTGGACCATCATGGCAGGAACCACTTGAAGCGCAACAGCTCGCTCATGTTGTACCCACTGGCTGGTCACTTCCACAACTACTTACACGCATACGAAATCAGCGTATCTTTACGGATAGTACGCTTGTGCCAGATAACTATCTCCTACACCTACTAGCGTCTTCACAAATTCGTCCAATTAAAGAGGGAGAATATATCTTTCGTGAAGGCGAGTACGGGCGCACATTATACTGCATACTCGAAGGTGCAATTGCACAGTTCATGACAAACGAAGCTGGACAAGAATTGCAGGTTGCACTGCATACGCAAGGGGAATGTATTGGAGAATATGGCATACTGACGGGCCAGCCATACACGACGACGGCAAAAATACATATTCCCACATTGTTGTTGTGCATTCCTGAGCAGGCTGTGCAACGCTTGATGGAACTGGCTCCGGACGCTCGAACACGCTTAGAGCTAGTCAATCGTGGACATTCTACGCTTACGATCTTGAGACAGATGACGCTCTTTCAAGGTATAGCCGAGGCGGATATGCACTACCTCATTGCCCAGTCCCATATACAACAATATGAACGCAACATGGCTCTTTTCACAGAAGAAGAGCAAGGGCGCCCAGCACGCGAAACGCTTCATCTTCTGCTTGAAGGCTTCGTGAAAGTAGCACGACACACTTCCGACGGGCGTGGCAATAACAACTCGCACGAGCGTATTATTGCTTATCGACAGGCAGGCGATTATTTCGCTGGTGGTCTTGATCTGCTTGGTGATGGACGCGCCGTAACCGTTACATCCATTAATCGCATACGTGTTGCCGAAGTACCACATCGGGCAGTGCAGGTTATCTTCCAGCGCTACCCCGAAGTAAAACAGCGCTTCGCCTTGCGTCTCCGCGAGTACCTCACAACAACGGCTCCCCTACTAATGGATGCCTTACCGAAAACCACGCTCAAGCTACTTGCTCCTACGCTGCAGCCGCCGGAAAGTTCACGTGTCGAGGGATTGCATGCACTGGTAAGCGATGGTGTGGTCGAGGGCACCGAGGTTTTGGTGATCGACCTGGATAAATGTATTCATTGTAACGAGTGCGAGGAGGCATGCGAGCGAAGACATGGACATTCGCGTATGAACCGGAAAGGCATGGTGATTGGCAACATTAGTATTGCGACCGCCTGTCGCCAATGCCAGGACCCTGTATGCTTGCTCTGTAGCCGTGCTGGTATAGCACGCCTTCCTGATGGTGAGGTGTATATCACCGAAAGCTGTATTGGCTGCGGCATCTGTGCGGAACGTTGTCCCTATGGCGCAATCTCCATCGTGGATGCAGGAGAACACACGACACGGGCTGAGCAATCTTCCTGGCAACGCTTTCAGGCTCTTTTCACTGATGGTATTGTCAAGGAGCGCAAACGCTCCACACTGCCCGTTCTTAATGGAGTTGCAGCACCGGCACTAGGACCCAACGCGAAAGCAGGTCCACTCGCACTTCCCCGTGACGCTGGAGAAGAGTTGCGTAAGAAGATAGCCATCAAATGCGATTTGTGCGCGGGTTATAAGGACCAAGCCTGTGTGGAAGCATGCCCAACAGGAGCAGCAATTCGTGTGCAACCAACAACGTTCTTCGGCTCAACCGAAGAGATACTACAAAAGAGAAGATGATATGTCAGTAGTGGATAAACCTCAATCTCTCAAGGGGCCAGCGAAGAGAATATGGAGAACGCCTCTAACCCCTGTAGCATGGTTCTGGCTCGCAGTGTCGATAGCACTTTACGGAGGTGTCTACCTCTGGTATTTTGCTGGGCTTAAACAGCACCCTTATCCAGACCCATCTATCGACCCATTTCGCATATTTGGCATTATCGCCTTTTGTCTAGTACTCGGCGTTGCGGCCTACTCATTGCGGCGACGCTTTGTGCGCGTACTGCCAGGCAGCGTACAAGGGTGGTTATGGCTACACACATGGTTTGGCATCATCGCGATCCTGATTGCCTTTTTGCACGAGAACTACCAGAACATCCTCAGTAACTACTCCTTTACGCTTGATACCTTCTTAGGAGCAGATTTGGGTATGTCAGCGCTCTATGCACTCATGCTTCTTGTACTGAGTGGTATCGTGGGACGCCTGCTCGATGGCTGGCTGGCACGTATGATTGCAGCAGAGGCGAGCAGCAATGGTGTTGGCATTATCCAAGCTGTCGAGGCTCGTATACACGAACTAAACCTGTTACTCGAACGTTTGAGCGCGGGTAAATCAGCAGCATTCAAACACTTTGTTTCAGGTACGTATAAGACTGCTTCTTTGCAGATTCTGCCACAGGAGCAGGGCGACTTACAGCAAGCACAAGAGGTCATACATAAAAAAGTTGCCTTACAGAAGTCGTTGCATCGTCAAAAATTGGCGCGTCGCATCATTCAGTGGTGGAGATATGCGCATATCACGCTCGCCTGCTGTGCATTGTGCGTAGTCTGCTACCACAGTCTTCTGGAACTGACAAAGATGGTGGTACAGTTCTTTGGAAGAGGATAGCCCAAGAGAAGTGGTCGTAGATGCGCGGCAAGTTTGGATGCATTAGGCCAGCAAGCAGAAGCGCCTCGCGCTTAAATGCATCTGTCGCCTCGGTTGCCTCTTGCTGATTTAACCTCTTCTGACTCATCTCTTTGATAGCCACTATACGGTTCCCCAACTCGATATCTTCTGCTTTGTAGACAGAAGCCATACCACCTTGCCCTAGACGGTGCAAAAGCTGATAGCGCTGCTTCAGCAACGTGGTGTCTATTGAAGTTGAGAGGCTTGCGAGCGCCACTGCATCTAACGCTTGCCCACATGCAAAGCAGGCGACTGCATTCTGTGTATTCGCCGCTCCACATACAGGGCAAAAAAGTGGGGATGGAACCATTGAGAACGTGTCTCTTTTCTAGTAACTGCAACACCTGTTCAAACAATAGTACAGACGGAAAAATGTGTCAAGTACAAAATAGCGGCATACGTAAGGGGAATTGTCATTCTCATATGCCAGATAGTCCTATAACCTTGCTGCATTCTTTATACGCTAGTGTTATAATGAAATGACGTTTTCAGGTGCTGTGCTAAACACAAGAGAGTTTCTCTGCAATATAGTGACGAGGGTGGACTCATGGCAAAAAAGATACTCATCATGGACGACGATCCAACGATTGCTGACCTGCTCAAAGACGCGCTCGCGGACGAGGGCTATGAAACACATATGATAACGCAAAGCCTGCGCTTCTACGATGGTGTGCGCGAACATGATCCCGACCTTATCCTGCTCGATATCATGATGCCTTATCTGGATGGACGAGACGAGTTGAAGTTGATGGGCCTGGACATGGCGATCGGCAAACTGCGCCGCGTCCCTGTTATCCTCGTCACTGCTTTTCTCGATGCATATAAAGAGGAAGAGGAGTTCCGCGAGGCAGGGGTGGTTCATATTGTCTACAAGCCATTCGACCTTGATAAGCTGGTCGCGCTGGTGCACGATACGATTGGAGCGCCAGAGGGAGGCCATGTATGAGCGTTTCGAGCGATGCTCATGAGGGGAAGCAGGTCGTGCGCGTCGCCCTTGATGCGATGGGTGGCGACAATGCACCGGGCGAGATTGTGCTCGGCGCAGTTCAGGCCGCGCGCGAGTATGGGATAGGCGTCTACCTTGTTGGACGTGAAGAGGCGATTCAGGCTGAACTTGCCAAACATAATACTCAAGGTCTCGATCTCCCTATTGTGCATACGGACGAGGTGATCGAGATGGATGAGCACCCGGCTAACGCGGTTAGACGCAAGAAAAATGCTTCTATGACCCTGGCATTGCAACTGGTACGAGACGGAAAAGCTGTTGGTGCTGTCTCAGCGGGCAACAGCGGCGCGATGCTAGCGGCCTCCTTGTTCACGCTCAAACGCATCCCTGGTGTTGAAAGGCCCGCGCTCGGTGGGGTCTTGCCAACAAACAATGGTGCATGCCTTGTGATTGACATGGGTGCGAATACCGACTGCACACCCGAATATCTGCAACAGTTCGCCCTTATGGGTTCGCTGTACATGGAGCGCATCTTTCATGTACAGTCGCCACGCGTTGGACTGCTAGCCAATGGTGAAGAGGAAAGCAAGGGCAGCAAGCAGGTCGTCGAGACTCATCAACTCCTAAAGACGAATGCCGCTGCCCTTGGTATTAACTTTATCGGCAATGTCGAGGGACGCGATATTCTAGGACATGGGGCTGATGTAATTGTATGTGATGGCTTCGTCGGGAATGTGGTACTGAAGTTGAGCGAAGGACTGGCCGAAACCCTCCTCGGCCTTATTCGCACACAGATGACCGTTTCAATCCCTAGTAAGCTTGCGGCAGCAGTGCTCCGTCCTGGTTTGCGCAAAGTGTTCAAGCGGCTCGATTATGCTGAATATGGTGGTGTTCCCCTGCTTGGCATCAATGGGTCGGCAATCGTTTCACATGGCCGTTCCAACGCCAAAGCTATCAAAAACGCCATACGCGTCGCACGTCAAACGGAAGAAACGGGCGTCGTAGCGGCCATTGCAGAGGGACTGGCAAAGCTTCATACAGGGGTATAAGCGTGTTTAAGGCTGATATAGACATACATAGACGATGGTTTGTCCTCGTCTATGTATGCCAGCATGAGAGCTTTGCTAGATTATTCGCTTCTTCCGTTTCGCTGAACCACCAAGCTTCCCTATACGACTGAAAAATTCAGAACCTTGCTGTTCTTTTGTTCGAGCACCTCCTTTTTTCCCCATTTCTGCAAAGTGGTTAAGCCCGTATTTCGCTACGTTTGCTCGACCTCCTTTCTGAGCAATGCTGCGATAGTACTCACTGCCGCGCTTATCCCTCAGGACCGTTCCACCCATTTTCCCTATGCGCTGATAGTGATCCGCGCCGTACTTATCGCGCACTTTCTGACTTCCTTGTCTTGGAATCTCCACCAATAACGCGTCCAAAGGCTGCTCTGCGTGTAACTCGATATTCATGTTTAACCCTCCCTGTTCAAAACTGAAGTTTCTTCCTTTAAAGATAGAAAAAACGAGGGGGGATACTTAGTAGTGTTAAAACAGGAGTGAGGCTACTCGAATTCTTACTGGCCTAAGTACACTCTACAACTCACATTTGATATATTTTTATCAATTTTACTATCTTTAATATAAATATACAGACAGTAAAAATGTAATTGCATATCATAAGTTTTAACACTCTAAGTAACTCGTGTGTGGATTATACTCATTCATTATTTCTATGGTCAATTATAAAATTGTGAACATTTAAATAATCTTGTGAAAAATTTGTGAAAATCTTCTTATTATTGATTAAAATATTTAGAAAAGGAGAGATATGTGTTACTCTATAGCCTCTTTTAAGAAGGATAAAACTATACCTATAGGATTTGATATTGAAGAGATTATAAGAAACGTTGTCTAGTGAAGAAACACGTCAACAAAGAGGGATAAACAATTTCATGATAGCACAACGATGACGTTCTACTAGCAAAGCTATATCCTATTAAGAGTTAGAGTGCGAGGTCGCCGGTGCGTCGAATGGGGAGACGATCTGAAGGTTTTGGGATGTAGTGGGGGTACTTGCGCTCGACGCGCCACTGCATACGACGAAGTTTAGCCTCGATAAATTCGCGCGAGAGGCGATGGTAAAGCTCTTCCCATTGGTCGAGCACTTGAGTACGGTCATGTTTCGCGATAATTTGCAAGCTTTCCGCTCCCATACGTTTGCGCAGGTCCGCATCATCAACAAGTTGGTCCATATAATGTGCCATTTCGGTACTATCTCCTCCTTTGAAGAGGAAACCATTCTTGTTATGATGCACAAGCTCGGGCAAGGCATAGGCATTCGCGGCAACAACTGGGAGTCCACAGGCCATTGCCTCCATTGTGGCGAGGCTTTGGAGGTCTGCCTCAGAGGGAATTGCGAAGAATTCTGAGGAGCGACGCAGGGCAAGCAAATCAGCATCGCGTACGTAGCCTAGGAAGCTTACGCGATCCTCAACGTGCAAATCTGCAACCTGAGCGCGCAACTCTTGTTCCGCAGGTCCTGTACTGACAAGGGCTACATGGGCATTGTTATGCATTTTCGCTACGGCATCGATCAGTATATTGACTCGTTTTTCCTCGCTCAAGCGATTCACGTGCAGAATAAGTGGTTTGTCTTGCGGCAAATTGAAGCGTTCGCGAATTGCAGGGTCCGGTGGACCAGGAGTAAACTTGGTCAGGTCTATGCCGTTGGAAATTGCTCTGGCGGGTGCGTGTAAACCATGCTCGTAGAGGAGCTTTAGCGCGGTCATCGTTGGTGCCGTTACATACTCGCAGCGGTTACAGAAATTGACAAGGTAGGAATATGTGACATTGCTGAAATGCTTGCCAATAAGAGGATCAGAGGTCAGCGAACGACTCATATTGATAGGAAGATAGTGATTTGTGGCGATCACAGGTTTGCGTAAGCCACCAGCCACGATCTGCGCGATATTGCCCAGCACGGCAGGCGAGTGAATGTGAATGATGTCGGGTTCGCTTTTTTTGAGGAGGCTGCGCATTGGCATGATTGGCAAAAAGGGAATACGCAGTTCTTTGTATGCTGGCCATTCAAAAGAAGAGTAGCGATAGATACGTACACCCTGTTCAAGCCTGCGGGCATCGCGCATCCCATAGCTGGGGGCCGCAACCCACACTGCATGTCCACGCTGTACAAGGTCGACGGCAAGATCATGCGTCACAGTTGGAACGCCGCCAATCATGGGCGGATATTGGTCCGTCACGATCATAATATGCATGTCTATCGCTCACTTCTAAAATGCTTTTATGGAATGTGTGCTCGTGTAGAGACCGCATTGGTCACGTCCTGCTAGCATTTTATCTTAATGCGAGGACGTGACCAATGCGGTCCCTATAGGGGAGCGTGTTATGACTCGGCAGGAGTCTCAGCTGCAGCCTCTTCCTGTGCAGGAGCTTCAGTTGCAGGCTCAACAGCCGCATTTGCTTCTGCAACCTCGGCACGTGTTGAGGCAACCTTTGCGATAGGCTCATCTGGATTTGTGAGCAATGTGAAACCCTGAGGCAATTTTACGTCGCGAGCATGCAGTTGGCCGTCAATCTCCGTAATTGATGAGGTATCTACATCTACATTATCGATAATATCGGATGCCAGACACTCAATTTCTAAAGCCTCAACGAGGTGGAGCAGGACGCCACCTTCATTTGTCACAGCAGGCGACTCACCGACAAAGTTTAACGGCAACTTCATGGTCATACGCTCATTCAGGCTCACGCGTGCAAAGTCAACATGAATAATCTTGCCAGATTTTGGAGCGTGCTCAACGTGACGAATAAGGGCTGTCTGTGTGGTTGCATCTGGCATCTTCAAGGTAAGAATGCTAGTGGAGTGGTGCGCACGTCGCAAGCGGTCGAACAGAACCGCGTTAATCTGCACAGCCTGTGGAGGCTGGTTGTGACCTGTGATGTTTGCAGGAATAATTCCCTCTTTACGTAGCTTTTTGGTTTTCTTGCCCAGGATTTCTCGTGGGGCGATTTCTAGTTCTACTCTATCTGCCATTGCTATGGTTCCTCTTTCTACTAATCAGTGTATCCGAAAGCCCTAACGTAGGTATGCACATGGGTGTTGTGCATGAGAGCCTACATTGTTACAGGGCGGATGCGCCGTACATGGATTCTAAAATTTTTACAAGTATACACCTCTTGCCCTTTTTGTGCAAAGGGGGTAGGTCGCTTGTTGTATTACGCTTGTTTAGCGAGAACAGTTTATAGCCAATGAATTGGCACTTCGCGGACGCTGTGAACGTGGTCCCTACGAAAGGGTGTATTTGATAGATTATCGTGAGCGGGCGAGACGTTTGGCTCTTCGTGTGCGGAAGAACTCCCGCAGTGCATCCAATTCTAGCGTGTTAGGCACATCACTTGCACGCAGCCAGCCTTTGCGAGCGATCCCAATGCCGTAACGCATAACATCCAGTCCCGTAGTTGCGTGGGCGTCCGGGTCAACTGGAATAGGAATGCCTTTGTTACGTGCCTTATGGACCAATCGCCAATCCAGGTCGAGACGCGAGGGGTGTGCGTTGATCTCGATACATACATCGTGCTCGGCTGCCGCGTCAATTACTGCCTCCATATCAAGCTCGTACCCGGATCGGCCAAGCAAGATGCGACCTGTGGGATGGGCAATGATGTCGACATAGGGATTGGAAATTGCTTTGAGCATGCGTTGCGTCTGCTCTTCTGGGGGGAGCGTAAAAATGCTGTGAATTGAGGCTACGACAAAATCGAGGCTGGCAAGTGTCTCGTCGTCGAAATCCATTGAGCCATCGCGCAGGATATCGCACTCGGTGCCTTTAAGGATGTAGAAACGGTCCGCGAACTCTTCGTTCAGACGGTCAACCTCTTCGCCCTGTTTGCGCAGGCGCTCTTCGTTCAGGCCATTGGCATAGGCCGCGACTTTGCTATGATCTGTCAAGCCGAGATAGCTGTAGCCTCGTTCTATACAAGCCTCCGCCATCTCGCGAATCGTGTTCTGTCCATCGCTCCATGTCGAGTGGGCATGTAGGATGCCGCGAATATCGCCCGCCTCTAACAATTTGGGCAACTTATGCCCTGCTGCCGCTTCAATCTCGCCCATGTCCTCGCGCAGTTCAGGCTCGACATACTGCATACCAAGCACAGCGTAGATATCTGCCTCATCTTTACACGGAATCAGTTCGCCCTGTGGGTCCTTGCCGCGAAAGAGGCCATAATCGTTGATCGTGATGTCCATGCTCAGGGCGCGCCGTCGTAGCGGGATATGATGTTCACGCGAACCTGAGAAGTGATGCAGCGTATAGGGAAAGCGACTATCGTTCACGAGGCGCAGGTCCATCGCAATACCGCTACTCAATACAACACTCGACTTAGTATCGCCCTTGCCCGTAACTACCTGTACAGAAGGCTGCTTTGTAAAGAAGTTCATGATGTTGCTGCGTACCTCGTCGCTGGCATCGTCGGCGACGCTCAACACCATGTCGATATCCTTGACCGTCTCGCGTCGTCGTCGTAAACTTCCGGCAACCTGTAGGCGTACGACACCGGGCAGTGTGGCGAGTGCAGCCCGAATCTGTTCTGCCTCTTCTTCGGCAACGGGATAAAGAAAGCGACCAGCGTGCTGTGAGAGGAGTTCAATGCCCTGCAATATCTTGTCCTGCGTCTTCTTGCCAAAGCCCGGCAGGTGAGCGACCTTATCATCTTTGCATGCCTGCTCCAATTCGGCAATGCTATTGACATGCAGGGCCTCGTAGATGGCATTGATTTTCTTGGGACCCACGCCCTGGATACGCAGCATGTCGAGCTTCACCTGAGGCGTATTGGCGCGCAGTTCATCATAATACGTGATGTGGCCCGTCTCGACCGCCTCCTCGATACGCCGAATTGTCCCCGGTCCCAATCCTGGCGTCCCTTTAAGCTTGTTTTCGCGCACAAGCGTTGCGACATCGCCATCGAGCGAACCGAGGGCACGTGCGGCATTTTCATAGGCGCGGACCTCGAATACACTGCTCTTCTCTTTTAGCGCAAGCAAGGTCGCGATCTCTTCCAGCAGATTGACAATCTGATTTTTATCCATCTTGATTAATCTCTCTATTATCGGTCGGCGAATTCAGGGTGTAATGAATTAGACCCCTACGTCAATTATGTCAGGCGCAAATCAAAGAATTCGGGTGGATGCGCGGTCACTTCGAACGGATTGCGCCCCTTTAGATCACGGTTCAGATAGCGTTTGCAGTCGAAGTGGACAACGAGCCAGCAGTAGAGTTCGGTCGAGATAAATACGGCATCCCACGGCTTCTCATCATCGTTCGTCAACAGGCGATTGCACACAAAGCAACGCGCCATACCCGACGCAACCGCCTGCTCGAACCATTGATAGACAAACGCATGCATGTCTTCCAGCACCATCATATCCAGGCTCGACTCTGGATAACCGAACAGCACAGGATCGGGGCATTCGCGGAAGTCCGAGCTGACCCGACTCAGGGCAACAACGGGTGCCTTCACCGTAATTTTGATTTCGTCATCGTCTCCATCCTGTGAGGCCAGCACAGCGTCGGTCAACAACAGGCCCTCGCGAGCAAACCAGGAGAGTAATTCGTTTCGCATAAGGATATTTTATCATGGAGTGTATAGGGAATGTGATTGATAAATTTGCTCAGTCCATTGGCTGCACAGTGTGCGGCAAATCTATCAATCATTACTATCATTACTGAAGGCATCGTCATTACCAAGACAATTATCTTTACTGTGATTACTATCATTACCAATATCACTCATCTACAATGTGCTTTGGAATGTTGATAAGTCCAGATCGAGGCGCAGATATTGGAGAATGATTACCAGCATTACTTCATTACCGTTATTACCACATTACCGATTTTGTAGCTAAGCAAAGAAGGATTTATGAGGGCATTCATATGCCCTCAGAGGATTGGGCAAGGCCGAATGATCTGAATTTTCAAACTAAGGAGCAACCTAGCGATGATTACAAGGAAAGTGTACATGAGAAAAGGGAGAAAAGCAAGAGCTTTATGAAGCAAGGCATTATCTACCAGCTATTTGAGCTGCGCGATCAGGATGCGGTGCGACAACTCATTCTCAATGGGTTAGGAGAACACTTTGGTTCTATTCACCCACTTTATTCCAAATGTACAGTCACTTTCTTAAGAGTCTATTTATGAGACGGGCAAAGAACAAAAACATTCCTGTGATTCCATGTGGTCCGTATGGTTCGTATGCTTGCAGCCTTGCGATGCGTCCATCCATCACTTCAAAGATGAAGACCTGCGGGAAGTTCAGCTTCGTTCCTACTTTTAATACATGATGGGTTGCCGTTTCGACTGCCGCACGTTGCCCGTTCTCAGACTCAAAGTAGTTTACAAGCGTGTAGCCGAAGGAGCGCATTCCGCTTATTGCTCCCTGGAAGCCTTTTTTGATAGCAGCTTTGCCCTGCATGGGCGATGTCGGGAAATGTGGGTCTATGAGTACTGCATCATCAGCGAAGAGGTTCAGCATCGCGTCCAGGTCTTTGGCCTCAAGAGTTGTAAATGTGCGTGTTACAACATTCTGTAAAGATGTGTCTGTATGTTCCATCATCATTGTATCCCTCTCATTGATTAAAAAGTGCCTACCTTCAGTGCCACAGCAAGCAAGAAGCTCGCAAACGCTACAATTGCCGACCAGACTCCCACAATATGGAATCGCTCGGCACGGTTGATACGCTCTTTCCAGTCCTTTGGAGGGTTATCAACCGGCCAGTCGACCGTAGCACTGTTAATAGGAACGGTGCCGATGACTCGCAGCCATGTCCAGACGCCTAGAGCGAACACACCCACGCCCCGCAACCAGAAGCCAGCGTCAAAACCATTAAGAAACGTTATGGCAACACCTGACAATGCCGTCGGCAAAAAGAAGGCGGGTACCAGCACACGTGCCTTCAACACTAAGGCTTTACGGAACTTGAGCTGCGACAGTTCGTCCAGAACCTCAGGAGTTGTACGAACACCATAGTGGAGCAAAAACTCCATGCCTGCGAGCATACCACCGGAGAACACGTTTACGAAGTCGAGAATACTAATAGGATTCATAGTTGTTTTTCCTTTCATTTTATGCTCTTTCTTTAAGGAAGAAAGCATATTGTTACACTCGTAAGACATCTATGTGATGCAGCTAAATTAGCAAAAACATAAGGACATGCTGTTGTCCGTTTGTACCTACTTACCTCGTTAGCAACATTTCTTGCTTGCCAAGTATGAAAAGCATCGTCTTATGCCTCTTGTGTAGCTTTACACGACATCCTTTGGAATCAAACTGAAGCGTTCATCTAGCCCCGGCACGATCTCAGAAACGTTGGCAATAAGTTGTTGGAGTTGTGCTTCAAAACGATCTAGCTCGCCTTCAGCAAAACTCTGTTTGATGCTTTGATTAAATTGCTCCACAGCACTAAACAGCGTGAGTGAGATGTCTCTACCCTCATCAGTGAGATAGACTTTGACAACACGGCGGTCCTCACGATTATGTCGCCGCTCCACCAGCCCATTCTGCTCCAGTCGAGTGATAATACCTGTCACTGCGGGAGGATCAACACCTCGCTGTTGACTCATATTTCCAATCGTCATGCCATCTTGCATAAGCAGGAGCGATAGTGCGCCCCACTGTGATGGAGTGATGATATACGGCTTGCGGCGCTCCTCACAGTGCGTCCGCAACACTTCTGCATATGCGTACCCGACACAGCGTTGTGCGTAGAAGAGCCAGTAACTTAGACGATTGCGATTATTGTCAATAGGTAAGTCCATATACTTCCTCTATACATGTTAATATTCATGAATACTATTAACGCGTTAATATTTAACGTATTAATAGTATAGACGATATATCTTTTTGTGTCAAGGTTTTGACAAACTAATTTTTGTGGGCATACTCAAAAGTAGAGAGAACGTGCTGCTTCACAAGCAGATCAAGAACAATGGGAAAACATGGGGCTGTGAAAAGACAAAAAATAATGAGTCATTTGCTCAGGAGAGAAAGGTATATCGTTCTCAAGCCACCAAGCGACGCTCCTCTTGGCAACGTGGAGATGCCAGGACAAGTCGTGCAGGTTGCACTACGAGCACTTGAGCAGGGACGCTCTTCGGTGGTATCGTGCAGGCAAAACGCACTGACCGCCAATGCATCGCGTTTCTTCCCGCGCAGCCTTGTTGTGCGTCTAATGACACGAATCACGAAACAACACCTACAAACCAAAGCGGTATAAGCAGCAAAGTGGTCTGCTACGCATTTCCCTTCTTATGTCGTACAATGCCTAAGGCTAAACATTTGTACAAGCATCTATGGAAGGGAAATCCATGTCAGATATACAACAAGAACACAGGCATACAAATAGTCTTATTCACGAGACCAGTCCGTATCTGCTGCAGCACGCGCACAATCCTGTGAACTGGTACGCGTGGCATGACGAGGCGTTACAAAAGGCGCGGCAGGAGGATAAGCCGATCCTGCTGAGCGTGGGTTACTCGGCATGCCACTGGTGTCATGTGATGGAGCGCGAGTCGTTTGAGAACGAGGCGATTGCCGCGCTGATGAACGATAATTTCATTAATATCAAGGTTGACCGCGAGGAGCGGCCCGATATCGACAGTATCTATATGCAGGCAGTACAGGCGATGACGCGACAGGGTGGATGGCCCATGACCGTCTTTCTGACGCCCGATGGTCGTCCCTTCTATGGTGGCACCTACTTTCCGCCCAATGATCGCCAGTATGGGCGCGAGTTTATGCCGGGCTTCGCAACCATCCTGCTCAGTATCGCAGCAGCATATAAGGAACATCGACAGGAGATTGAGGAACAGGCGACGCAGCTCGCAGAGTACCTACAGCAACGCAGTGATGCACCACTACGTCGTGCAGGGTCGGCATTGCCAACCAATACAACATTCTCGCTTGATATGTTCGGCAAGGCCAGCGACGCACTCGCCGAGGAGTACGACGCGGAGTACGGCGGTTTTGGTACCGCACCAAAGTTCCCCGGCACGATGTCGCTGGAGTTGCTGTTACGCATTCACCTGCACCGACAACGAGGCGAGATTACACAACCAGCGAATACGTCCGAACTCCAAATCGTCGAACATTCGCTGCGGAGTATGGCGAATGGTGGCATCTACGACCAGCTCGGCGGTGGATTCCATCGCTATTCTACCGACAAACAATGGCTTGTGCCGCACTTTGAGAAGATGCTGTACGATAACGCGCTCTTGAGCCGCATCTACCTGCATGCCTATCTGGTGACGGGCATTCCGTTCTACCGGCGTATCGTCGAGGAGACGCTGGACTACGTGGTGCGCGAAATGACCTCGCCCGAGGGCGGCTTTTATTCAACGCAGGACGCAGATAGCGAGGGCGAAGAGGGCAAGTTCTTTGTGTGGACGCCAGAAGAGATTGAGCAAGCACTGACGCCCGATGCAGCCGCGCTCTTTATGCCCTACTATGATGTCACGAAACGCGGCAACTTTGAGGGCAAGAATATTCTGCATGTGCAACCGCAGGTACGGACTACGAGTGAAGTACAGATCAGCGATGAGGCATTAGAAGAGTCGCTGAAAGAGAGCCGCGCCATACTCTTTAAGCTGCGTGAAACGCGGGTCAAGCCGGGACGCGACGAGAAGATACTAACCTCCTGGAATGGCTTGATGCTGCGCAGCTTCGCGGAGGCTGGACGCTATCTCGAACGCCTTGACTATATCGAGGTCGCGACAAAGAACGCTGACTTCTTGTTACGGGAGCTGCGTAAAGATGGGCGACTCTTGCGCACTTATAAAGATGGTAGGGCGCACCTGAACGGTTTCTTAGAGGATTACGCCTTTCTTGCCGATGGTCTGCTCGCACTGTATGAGGCGACCTTTGAACCACGCTGGTTCGTCGAGGCACGCACATTAATGGACGAGGCTATTACCTTGTTTGCTGATGAACAAAACGGGGGCTTCTTCGATACAGGGAGCGATGCTGAGGCGTTGATTAGTCGTCCAAAGGATATTATGGACAACGCGACTCCCGCTGGCAATAGCGTCGCGATCGATGTACTCCTGCGACTGGCCGCTTTTACAGGGGAGCAATCTTATCGCAAACGCGCCGACGACTACTTACAACCGCTCGCGGATGTCATGACGCAGCACCCGCAGGCATTTGGGCATGTGTTGGGCGCACTCGATTTCGCACTCTCGCCGGTCAAAGAGATTGCAGTTCTTGGACCACTTGCCACAGATGACACATTAGCACTGTTAGAAGCGACGAACAAGCAGTACCTGCCGAACAGCGTCCTGGCATACTGCGTGCCCGATGACTCGAGAGCGATACAAGCCGTTCCACTGCTGGCGGATCGTCCTCTCAAAAATGGGAAGGCAACGGCCTATGTGTGCCAGAACTTTGTCTGTCAGGCGCCAGTGAACAGTGCAGAGGAGTTGTCGAAGCTTTTATAGCGACGAGGGCACCCGTAAAGGGAATGCCCCTCCCATACAACGCGTTGTATGGGAGGGGCATTCCCTTTACGGGTGCCCTCGTCGTTACATATATTTTTGTTCATCCCCATAAATCAGCGTTGCTCCGCCGGTGGCGAAGTTGCGCACGTCGCGCCCGACCGCCTTGCCCTCGGGCGTGGACATCAGTGCGTCAAACTCTTCGCGGGTGTCGGCGTACATGGCAGCCATTTGGTAGTAGGGCGGCTGCTCGCCACGAGGTCCAGCCGTAAACTTTGTCACGGTTAAGCCCTTGAGTCCCTGGATTTTCTCTACGAGGGGAGTGTGAACCTCTTTGTAATAGCGGTCAAATTCCTCAGTATTCTCTGGATGTCCATAGAGGACGGTAAGTTGAAACATGGCGTCTTTGCTTCCTTTCTGTATATGGCAGAAACACATTCGTTGTGTTCCTATTCTCTTCTTTGATGATATCATAAAAAAAATGTCTCTCATAAAGAGTTGGCAAACGTGTATTAAAATGTGTTATCCTGTAAAAGGAAAAATAACGTTCTGAAGGACACAGAGAACGCCACCCATTGGGCGACTGCATCTCTATCATCAATGACGATGATATCCTCCACTCATTTTTGACAGAAGACAGCCAAGCAGGACACCTCATGTTGCGCACCGTCTTCTGTTTTGTTGTCTTGTAAAGATTGCTAACGACGCTAAGCGTCTAGCTTTACTCAAGCTGTCTTCTCTATCTGGAAATAAACCTTGTAAACAGCTTCCTTTTTTTGAGGACCTATATCGAGAAAGGAATAGTGTGTGGCCTCGTTCTCTCGAAATGTGTCGAAAACGTCCCTGTATGCTGATACTTGGCAAGAGAATTTGCGTATCTATACTCGCATTCTTGCGTTACTTAAGCCTCACTGGTTGCAATCTTCAGGCGCAGTCCTATGTTTAGGCTTATCCACTGGTCTTTCATTAATTATTCCATGGCTTATCGCGTATGTGATTGATGCGGGCTTACAGCATGGGCAATTGAGCAACCTGCTGTTAGTCGCGTTAGCAATTCTGCTATCAAGTGGTCTTCGTGGCCTGTTCGCCTATGGGCAGGGCTATCTTTCGCAGTCGGTCTCGAATCTTGTCGCTTATGACCTGCGCAATCAGGTATATGATCATTTACAGAAACTAAGTTTTGCCTTTCACGATGAGTCGGAGACAGGACAACTTATGTCTCGTATGACCGTTGACATCGAAGCGGTACGAAATTTTATCACGTTGGGCCTGTTGCGCTCACTGCTGATGCTTGTCACCTTTGGAGCAATAACTGTTATTCTATTCCGGCTCGATGTGTATCTTGCGCTCGTCACACTCATTAGTGTACCTATTCTCTTGTTTTTGTCGGTACAGGTAGCAAAACGTCTGCGTCCATTGTGGGTGAATGTGCAAAACGAAAACGGTGAACTTGGTACAGTGATGCAGGAGAGCCTGAGTGGGGTACGTGTCGTCAAGGCATTTGCACGTGAAGAGTTTGAGATCGCGAAGTTTGGGGCAAAAAACCAGGAGTTGCGCAAACTCAATATGTCAGCGATGCGTCTCTCAGCGTGGAATCAACCGCTTATGCTGCTCGTAGTCAATGTGATCACGGTGCTGGTCGTGTGGATTGGTGGCGTAGCAGTCATCGGCAATCATCTCAGCATCGGTACGCTGGCTGCGATCACGCAGTACATTCTCCTGCTGAACACGCCTGTACGTGCCTTTGGCTTTATGGTGACGTGGTTTATGCGCGGCCTCTCCGGTGGCGAACGCATCTTCAGCGTGCTGGATGTGGAGTCAACCATTCAGGACGCGCCCAATGCACGCGTGTTGAAAAACGTGCAGGGTCGTGTGAGGTTTGAGCACGTCTCGTTCGCCTATAACAAAGGGCCAGAGGTCCTGCATGATATCAACATCGACGCGAAGCCTGGACAAATTATCGCGCTATTGGGTGCGACGGGCAGTGGTAAGAGCACGATTCTAAGCCTGTTACCGCGCTTCTACGATCCGGTAGAGGGACGCGTTACAGTGGACGAGAATGATCTACGCGAGGTGACGCAACGCTCGCTCCGTCAAAATATTGGCCTTGTGCTACAGGATGTGTTCCTGTTCAATGCGACCCTGCGCGACAATATCGCTTATGGCGTGGCGAACGCGACGGACGAGCAGATCATGGCCGCCGCGAAGGTTGCGCGCATCCACGATTTCGCTTTGACGTTGCCCGATGGCTACGATACATGGGTGGGAGAGCGCGGCGTCACGCTGTCCGGGGGACAAAAACAGCGTGTGGCTATTGCTCGTACGCTGCTGCTTGACCCGCGCATCCTTGTGCTTGACGACTCCACATCGAGCGTCGATATGGAGACCGAGTACCTCATTCAGCAGGCACTTGACGCGGTAATGCATGGCCGTACCACCTTTGTTGTCGCGTCACGCCTGCGCACAATTAAAAATGCCGACCAAATACTCATTCTTGATAAGGGCGGCATTGTCGAACGTGGAACGCATGAGTCACTTCTTGCCTTGAATGGTGCGTATACACGGCTGTATGATTTGCAGTTGCGCGAACAGGAAGAATTCGAGAGCCGTATGCTTTCTGATGATACTAAGAAACCTCTGGATAAGGGGGGAGATGTGACTGTGGGAGAAGGACGTGCTGAAGTGGCCCCTACAAAGGTCCTTACAGAAGTACAGGAGCAGAAACGGGAGGTGACGCGATGAAGACGGCAAGGACAACACGTTCGGATGCGATGGACGAATTTATAGCGCGCCGTCGCAATAACCGGCTGCGCGAGAATAGTCTGGAGAGTTCGGACGAAAACGTTTCGGGCAAGTTTAGCTGGCACTACATTAAGCAGTTTGGTCCGTACATATCGCGCCACCGGGGGGCAGTACTAGCGAGTATTGTGCTCATGCTGGTATATACGCTGCTCAACCTTGCGAATCCCTATCTCATTGGTGTCGCTATCGACTCCTTTATCACGCATCACGACCTGCGTGGCCTTGGCATCATCGGCATTGTGCTGATCGTGGTCAACATCCTGATGTGGCAGGCGCAGTACTGGCAGGTCTGGACTATGTCCTGGGCTGGACAGCAAACGCTGTTCGAGCTGAGTTCGGACATGTTCACCCACCTGCAACGGCTCTCGCTGAGCTTTTACGACCGGACACAGATTGGACGCGTTATGTCGCGCCTGCAAAGCGACATTGAGGTCCTGGAGTCGATGCTCAGTTCAGGCTTGCTATCGATACTCGGCTCAATGATTTCGCTGTTCGGCATCATCGGCATTATGCTGGTGCTGAACCCAGCACTCGCCCTGCTCTCGTTTACCGTGTTGCCGGTGATGATCGCTATCTCGGCGTTCTGGCAACGCTATGCACAGCGTTCGTTCCGTTTGACACGTGCGGCGATCTCGATGGTGAATGCGACCTTACAAGAAAACATCTCTGGTATGCGCGTCATTCAGAGTCTTGCACGAGAGGACCGCAACCGCGATGAGTTCGACGAGCTAAATGCCTATAATCGCGACACGAATCAGGAGGCGGTACGTATCGCCTCACTGATCCTGCCTCTGGTCGAGGTTGTTGCCGCAGTCGCCATCATGATAACCGTTGTCTACGGTGGCATCCTGGTCTCGCAAAGCAAACTGCAGGTTGGTGTGCTGGTCTCGTTCACGCTCTACATCAATCGTTTCTTTGACCCAATTCGCGAATTGAGCCAGCAATATACGCAGTTGCAGCGCGCAGGTGTGGCATCAGAGCGCATCTTCCAGATTATGGAGGTGCCGGTCGAGATTACCGACAAGCCGGACGCAATTGAGTTGCCACAGATACATGGCGATGTTCTATTCGATCATGTGAGCTTTGGCTATCTTAAAGATGTGCCTGTGCTGCGCGACTTCAATCTATCCATTCCGGCGGGTCAAACCGTCGCGATTGTTGGGCCAACGGGTGCGGGCAAAAGTACGATTGTTGGACTGCTGACGCGCTTCTACGATATTCAAGAGGGGGCAATCCGCATCGATGGCTATGATATTCGCGATGTAACGCAGGCGTCGTTGCGCGGTCAGATTGGTATCGTGCTGCAGGAGCCATTCTTGTTCACTGGCACCATCCTCGAAAATATTCGCTATGGTCGCTTAGATGCAACCGATGAGGAGATTAAGCAGGCGGCGCGCATAGTGGGAGCACACGACCTAATTGAGCGTCTACCAGAGGGCTACAACACGCCCATTCGTGAACGTGGACGTAATCTCAGCGTGGGTCAACGCCAGCTCATCTCGTTCGCCCGCGCTCTGCTCGCCGATCCACGCATTCTGATCTTGGACGAAGCAACGGCGAACATTGACACCTTCACCGAGTTAATCGTGCAGGAGGGGTTAAACACGCTGTTGAAGGGAAGGACCGCGATTGTAATTGCGCACCGATTGTCGACCATCAAGAACGCCGACAATATCGTCGTATTGCAAGCTGGTCATATTGTCGAGCAAGGGACGCACAACGAACTGTTGCAGCGCGAAGGGGAGTATGCTTCGCTATATGCCATGGGATTTAGGCATATGGCGTAGGAGGCGTACAACAAAAATGCACCGGT
>CAXTCR010000016.1:0-6918 GCA_964242555.1 uncultured Ktedonobacteraceae bacterium | reverse complement strand
CAGACCGGTGCATTTTTGTTGTACGCCTCCTACGCCATAGCATGTTTCTTTATCTCACCACAAATGAAAAATGATATACTGAAGAAAAAGGATATGCATAACTCAATGAGTACAATAGAAACACGAGATGGATCAATTTTATCAGGATTATCGCAACGCTCCACGCTTTCTTTTATGAGCATACAAAGCCTCACCAGCTTTTTGAGTTTGGGAAGCCTTTTGAGTGCTGGCAGCCTTTTGAGTATTGGCAGTGCGGGCAGCATTCTCAGTATTGGCAGTACAGGCAGTATTTTGAGCATTGGAAGCGTAGGGAGTGTTCTGAGTATTGGGAGTGCGGGCAAGATTTTGGGTATTGGTGGTTATAGTATGTTTTCGCCCAATGGACATACGCACAATAAATAAAAGGAGCACATTTACATATGGCACTTCCCAACCGTCCACAAATAAGTGTTGAGGAGTACTTTCGCCTTGACCGCGAAAGTATCGAGGCACGTTATGAGTACATTGATGGGCAGATACGTATGTTGGTTGGAGGAACACCTGACCACTCGAAGGTAGCTGCTAATATTATTGGTGTCCTGTTTGGCTCCCTTGCTGATACGAGATGTAGTATTTACACAGCTGACGTATATGTAAGCTTATCATCAACACGATATGTTCATCCTGATGTCTCGGTAAGTTGTGATGAGCGAGATCAAGATCAAAAAGAGATCATTAAATATCCTTGTTTAGTCGTTGAGGTGCTTTCACCAAGTACCGAAGCCATTGACAGGGGACGTAAGCTTGCCCTTTATAGAGAACTTCTAAGTGTACAGGAATATGTGCTTGTCGAACCACAATTTTTATGGCTTGAAGTATTTCGACGTGAAAAAAGCAATCTCTGGACATATCACACCTTTGGTCCCGACGATGTTGTAACACTTACAAGTATAGGGGTACAGTTTCCACTCAAAAAAATTTATCGAAACGTTGTGCTACGCGAAAGCGACACTTTTCCATTCTAAGGGAGCCTAAAACATGCACATAAACGCTCACCCAGTAGACCTCAAACTTACCACGCCATTTCGCATTTCGCGGGGCGTGCAGGAGACCTCGCCGAATGTGATTGTGGAGATTGTGCATCAGGGTTACAAGGGTTACGGTGAGGCGTCGCCCACCGAATACTATGGTGAGACCCTGGCTTCGGTGATGGCGTGTATCCAGCTATTCAAAAATGATATTGGGGACGACCCATTTGCGCTGGAAGACATCCTGCAGAGGCTTAATGTCACTGTTGGACTGAACCCTGCGGCGAAGGCTGCGATAGATATGGCGCTACACGACCTGATGGGCAAGATGCTTGGTGTTCCGGTTTACAAACTGCTGGGTTTGAACGCTGCAAAGACACCTTCGACCTCATTTACCATCGGCATTGATAGTCCGGCACAGATGGCGAAGAAGGCATTGCTGGCGAAGGAGTACCCTGTACTCAAGGTGAAGCTTGGGACAAAGCACGATCTTGAGATTATCAAGGCTATTCGCGAGGTCTCGAATGCAACGATCCGAGTCGATGCCAATTCCGCATGGACACCGAAGGAGGCTATTCGGACGATTGAGGCCCTCGCACCCTATAACATTGAGTTTATCGAACAACCCGTTGCGTCACATGATTTAGCTGGTTTGAAGCTGATACGCGAGAATGTGCCTGTGCCTATTCTGGCCGACGAGAGCAGCGTTATGGTTGACGATATTCCCAGGATTGTGGGCTGTGTTGACGGCATCAACATCAAGCTCATGAAGTGCGGCGGGTTACGACACGCGCTAAAGATGATACATGTTGCACGAGCGCATCAGCTCAGCATTATGATTGGATGCATGATCGAGAGTTCGCTGGCAATTACAGCGGCAGCACATTTGACCCCGCTTGTAGACTATGCTGACCTGGATGGAAATTTGCTCATCGAAAACGATCCCTATACAGGTGTGACAGTGGAAAATGGGAAATTAGTCTTGCCAGATGAGGCAGGTCTGGGTGTGAGGGCGAAGTAAGGTTCAGGCACGCGAAGAGACAATCCTCTATACATGCCCTACTCTCTTTCGGATATCGTCGAAATAGTGGAGCTTTTTGAGTACATTGCACGTATTTATTATGGGAAAGCAAATAGTGTAACAATGAGGATGTAGTGCGATAACCCATGAGCAGGTTCTCTATACAAGGAGCGACACGCATGGAGGCACAAGAGGCAAAGAGGTTACGACAAGAGACATTTGGCAAGTCCTGTATTCATGAAGCGGTTGAAATGGAGTACGAGGCAGGCATTGAGCTGGGCTACATGGCCTGTACAGATTGTGGTACTGAATTTCTGGATAGGGAGAAGTGGGGTAAGATTCGAGAGAATCTACAGCTAGGTATTGGTTCAATGTAAGCGCATAAGCAACAATAGAACCAGCGAGCTGGTTCTATTGTTGCTTATATGCGTATAAAACTTAGACAGGCTGACGGGTGCGGCGCTGTTTGCGACGCTGTGCGGCGGCTTTGCGCTTGCGGCGGGCCTGTGGGCTTTCGTAGTAGGCGCGGCGGCGGGCCTCGGAGAGGATGCCATCCTGCTGCACCTTACGGTTGAATTTCTTGAGGGCGATCTCGAACGAATCGCCAGGATTTACACGTACTTCACTCATTGGGACTACCAGCTCGATCTGCGGTCATTCGAACGACCACCTGCAGGACTCATCGACTGGAAGCAATCGCTGCAGTAGACGGGCTTGTCACCACGGGGTTGGAACGGTACAAGGGCTTCGTTTCCACAGTTGGAGCAGGTTGCGGAATACATCTGGCGGGGTTCGCGGGAGCCACCGCTACGACCACGGTAGTCGCCAGACTGGTTTTTGCGTGCTGCGCGGCAAGAGGGGCAGCGACTTGGTGTGTTGGTTAATCCTTTTGAGGCGTAAAATTCTTGTTCGCCCGCTGTAAATTGAAATTCCTGGTTGCAGTCGCGGCAAGTCAGGGTCTGATCAGTATATGCCATGTTTCTCCTAATTCTTGGACCTACTAGTTGTAGGTGTCCTCGTAGTATTCGCGTGTATTGCGCCGCTTGCAGCAGATAATACCTTTCAAGCAAACTCTATGCACTCTACAACGTTTTACGATTATAGCACACTCCTGGCCAAAATGCACTAGGTTTGAACGATGTATTTGTCCGATTATTTTTGTTTGGGATAATATACAAACATTTTACAAATCCCTCAGACTCTTTTGAAGATATGGGGTTATAGTATACACAGAGCGATGCAATACGTGTCTATAGTAACCATTCTTCTACTGAACATACCTAGCATTTATGAGGTTTACATTATGCCCAATTCCGAGATGCATGAAGATACAACTGAGCGAGAGAAGCTCACAAACCGGTTCGAGTACGATGATACGACCGAGCGCGATAAACCCGTACAACGGTTCCAGTATGATGAGACAACGGACCGTGACAAGCCTGTGCACATAGCGCCCTCAAATGGATATCCCACAAATCCACAGTTCGCGCGTGATGCCTACAATCCTGGTGTACCTACGTATGCGCAAACACAGTGGCGCGAGGCTCCTGCTGCGGCTCCCGCACAAGCACAAGCACCTCATAATGGGTATGCTTCGCAGACCGAGCCGCGCATTCCTGTTGCGCAACCACAAGTTGCACAGCGACGCCAGGGGCGGGGCCTGCGTACAGGCGCGATCTTCCTGTTAACGGCGCTACTTGCAGCCGTATTTGGCACTGGTCTCTTTGCGGGCTGGCAGTTTGGGCGCAGCAGCGCAACACCCGTCTTGACAACTGCGCCATCGTCATCGACAGGCACAACAACAACGACTACCAGCACCACAGAGGTAACGCGAGAAAAGGTCATCGCACAGGTACGTCCCGCGATTGTGCTGGTGACGGTAGCAACAGGCAATGGAACAGCACTTGGTTCAGGCGAGATTATTGATAAGCAGGGCTACATCGTTACCAATAATCACGTCGTGAATGGCGCAAACAGCATCGCGGTCACGCTGTACAACGGCACCCGCCTGAGCGCGCAACTCACAGGCTCAGATGCCGCCGATGATCTCGCAGTGATCAAGATCACTCCACCTGCAGCTGGCCTTTCGGTCATCACTATTGGAGACTCATCGAAGCTCAAAGTAGGGCAAGAAGTCCTGGCAATTGGTAATCCTCTGGGGAATACGCAGACCGTCACCAACGGCATCATCAGCGCCTTGAACCGCAATGTTTCTGAGGGGCAGGGCGGCGCAACACTGCCCGACGCCATCCAGACCGATGCCCCGATTAATCCAGGCAACAGCGGTGGCGCGCTCGTCGATATGTCCGGCAGTCTGATCGGTATCCCGACACTTACCGCGATCGACCCTGAGTTTAACACGCCTGCGAATGGTGTTGGTTTCGCCATTCCAGCCAACCGCGTCAAGCTGATCGCACCGCAGATCATTCAGACGGGTCGGGTTTCACACACAGGGCGTGCTGTCCTGGGTATCAGCGTTGTCAGCGTCGATGCGAACCTCGCGTCACAGTACAATCTTGGGATTGATTATGGCGTGTTGATTTCAAGTCTTGTCAGTGGCGGCGCTGCGGAGCGTGCAGGTTTGAAATCTGGTGATGTGATCGTAAAAGTGGATGACACGACGGTTAACGATACTTCGGCGCTGGGCAATGCGCTTATTACTAAGAACCCCGGCGACAAGGTTGTTGTCACGTATTACCGTAACGGACAACAGCAAACCGTTACCGCGACCCTTGGCGAGTTACAGGCTTCTTAATCATCCCTTCCACACAAACAGGCATGCATCGAGGGATGCATGCCTGTTTGTGTATAGTGAAGAGGTTTAGCCCCCAACATACCCAAGGACATCATCTCCGCCCTGCACAGCGAAGGAAGAGACGCCAGTGGTATTGAAGTAGATTGGACGCTCGGCAACGAAGGCGCCGCCGTTGGTCGTCTGCACGGTCATCGAGAATGCATTGGCGTCCACATTGTAGCCTGCCACAAAGGACTCTTGCACAAGTGATGCAATATCCAGCGTGAAACGCGCATTCGCAGCTACTGTGACGTTTTGCGTCAACGTCTGACCTGTGCCATTAATCAAAGTGATGGCGATGGTTTCGTCAGCATTTGTGGGATTTTGCAGTGTTAGCCACACATTGTAGCCTGCATTTGCGTAGCCCTCCGCGAAGTTGTACGCTGTATGCGTAGCAGGTCCCATCTGCCCAATCACATCGGTGCCACCAATTGAAGTCAGGACGCGTCCATTGGTGAGCGTATGCTTGTAGGCGAAGTACATTTCGCGCTGCACAATAATGTTCGCGCCCGTCGAGGTTACTGCGGCGGAAACCTCTGGCGAGGAGCCAGCAAAGGTGTTATTCGCGTTGACATTCCAGATCGTCTGGCTTCTTGCACCAACCGTCACTGCATACGTATGTGTTGCACCAGTCTTCGACTTGAGCATGATATGTACCGTTGCGGCAGTGTTAGCAGGGTCGGTATTGGCAATCGTGAGGTACTCCTGCGACATGCTCGTAGTATAGCCCTCCGCAAAGAGCCAGTCGTTTGCAAGACTGGGGGACCCTACAACATCATAAGCGCTGTTGACAGGAGCGTTAATGAGATAGGTGGGGCGCTCCACTACAATTGGTTGATCTGATGTAACCACAGCCGCTACATGTGAAGGTAGTGTAATCGCACCTGGAGCGATTGTACCACGAGCACTAGCCCCAACTACTGCCGTTTGCGTGCCCACCGCTCTTCCATTCAGATAGTACGTCGCGGTTACATTCGCACTTGTGTTGCTCGTATTTAGCAAAGTCAGGTACGATAGAGTGTTTGCCGAACTTGGGACATCAGCGAAGTAGTAACTTGTACTTGCATGCGTCGAGCCAAGCACATCCGTTCCACTGGAAATGCCGTGATAGTTCCTGAAGTACATTGGACGTTCGGCAACGACTCCATTACAATTTGGAGTCGCCGTTGTATCGACCGTTACAATAGCGGAGACATCAGCAGCAGAGCTGGATGACTCTGTATAGCTTAAATCCTGATGAACGGATTCTGTCCAACGGCTATAAGGATGAACGGTTACTGCCACAATCCTTGTTGCTGGTCTGCCTCCATCAGGGATGTAGTTATAGTAAATACTGGCAACGCAGGATGTGGCAGAGGGATTGTCGATAGAGAGATACTCACGGAAGCCTTTGCCGACGCGTCCCTCAGCAAAGTACCAATTTTTGTTCACAGGACCGGCTGGCATGCTCGGTGTTGTGGTAAGCGGAGCGGTGACGCGTCCCAATCCAAATCGTGTGCTTGTACCACTTACAGCACCGTTGGTCCAGTCAATTTCCACCATCTGACGAGTATTCTGAAGCGCGGGCAGTGTTTTTACCGATTTTAGGGTACTTGTACTAATAACATCACCCGAATCGCCTACATAGACATAGCGACCGGAGAGGTCGTTCAAGACCCAACCCTCGCGCTCACAGTAGGTTTGACAGGAGCTTGAGTAGCCATTAAGCGAACCAAGTTGCACACTGGCAACAAATGTTGGCGCGGTAGCTGGTAAACCACTTACGTTATACACCATTAGTTTGTCTAGGGGAGCGTCCATCACATACACCCGACTCTCGTCTGGTGAAAGCGAGATGCCATGGCTAGGCGCAGTACTCGCGGACCATGCACATGAACCGCTGAACGGAACTGTATAGAGCGGCGCACCGGAGGCGAGACCGAGCACCTGAAAACCACAGGTGTTGCTCGAAGTCGTGAAGGCCAGTGTGTGCCTTCCATTGACCGTAAATGGACGCACACCATTGAGGGTGGGTCCAACGTTTGCCACCACTTTATTTGTAGCAGGATTTATCACGTGGATAAAGTTATAGTTAGTACCCGTATAGCCTGTGCTGT
>CAXTCR010000015.1:0-31570 GCA_964242555.1 uncultured Ktedonobacteraceae bacterium | reverse complement strand
TCCCTTTTGTACCAGCGTGGAAACCTCGGCCTGAAGTCCTGGCTCCTCATCAATATGGGCGTGTCCCCGTCTGACGGTGTCTACAACATGCGGATTAATGTCACAACCAATGACATACTTTCCCTGCCGTGCGTACTGTACGGCCAGAGGGAGACCAATTTTTCCCAGCCCAATCACCGCAACTGTTGAAGCAACAGTATTCTGCATCTTATACCTCTATCCCCACTTTCGCGGTATGCGCGATCCTGCGCCCAAATACTCCCTCTTGCGCACCTGATAGTCCGAGTGCAACGGCTAACGCTTCTACACCATCTTCACCGGTCACAGTGGGAAGCGTATCGTTACATATCGCACCAAATATATCTTCGTATTCCAACCGGAGCGGCTCGGCCTTTTGCACTTTGAGGCGCGTCATGGTTCCCTCGCTCACCCCCGTTAATGTACGCAGTGCATCCCAATTGTTAAGGGTATAGTCGTTCTCATAGAAGAAGACATCCTGCGTCAGATAGTTTATAAGGTACATGCCTTTTTCACCGGTAATGCTTAATTCGCGCACTTTTGTGGGTGTCAACCAGTTGACATCAAGCATACCAACGACCGAATTGCTGAAGCGCAAGATACCAAGCACAGAGTCTTCGTGCGTATTGTGTATTCTTCTTTGCGTTTCGCTAAACACGTGTTCGATCTCGGCGTCAACAAGGTAGCGCATCACATCAATATCATGCGTTGCGAGATCGAGTGTGACGCCTACATCGCGAATTCGTGGGGGAAATGGCCCTAGCCGGCGCGCGTGCAGCTGAAAAAGCTGACCAAGCTGACCCGCTACAAGGTGTTTTTTTACTGCAATCACCGCGGGATTGAAACGTTCAATGTGGCCGACCGCAATCTTTGCGTTATGACTACGCGCCAACGCGATAAGTGCTTGCGCCTCCTCGACCGTACTTGTGATCGGTTTTTCGATGAGCACGGAAATGCCGCAGTTCAAGATATAAGAGGCTACTTCAAAATGCAGTTCGGTTGGCACCACTACTGCGACGAGTTGTGGCTTCTCGCGCTCGACGAGCTCTCGATAATCCGCATAGCCAGCAATTTGAAAACGCTTTACTGCCCGTTCGAGATTTGGCTCATGTGGCTCTGCAACTCCAACAAGCTCGACACGCTCCTCAGCAAAATCCTTCAACACGCGCAGGTGATTCATACCCATCGAACCTGCTCCAACCACCGCTACTCTTATTCGCATAATGCGAGCACCTCCCGGACAATTGTCTTCAGATCTTCTTCCCCCAATCCCGGGTGTACCGGTAGGGACAATACCTCTTGCGCGGCACGCCGAGCAACTGGAAGCGACGTATCAGTCCCTTGTGACGAATTGGCGATACGGAACACATGTGGTGCTGCGGCATAAAAAGGCTGGTCCGGTATGATACGCGGGTAATGCACACCTGTACCTACTCCGCGCGCCTGCAACTGTTTCGCCCACATATCCCGTTCCTCAGGAACCCGAATTGTATATTGGTGATAGACGGAACGATACCCCTTACGCGAGACCGGCGTTTGCACTGCTTTTGTAAGATATTCTGTCAAAAATGCGGCATTGGCAATCCGTCGCTCGGTAAACTCCTCCAATTTTTCCAGTTGTATCACACCCAGCGCAGCTTGCATGTCCGTCATACGCAAGTTATGCCCCAAAGTAGTATGCGTGTAACGCTCTTTTTGTCCATGACTGCGCATGAGGCGAATGCGCTCAGCGATAGACGCATCGTCTGTCGTAACCATTCCACCTTCGCCAGTTGTCATGTTCTTTGTGGAGTAGAAAGAAAAGCAACCGGTACCAAAGCTGCCAACAGCTTTGCCATCTATAGCCGCGGCATGTGCCTGACATGCGTCCTCGATAATTACCAGATTATGAGCTTCTGCTAGCGCGCTCAGACGCTTCATATCGCCGGGCTGACCATACAGGTGTACAGGAAGAATCGCTTTAGTGCGCGGCGTGATCGCCGCCTCGACCAATGACGGGTCGAGATTGTACGTGTCATACTGGATATCGACAAAGACGGGAGTCGCGCCGGCAAGTACAATAGTGTTAGCAGTTGCGGCAAAACTAAACGGGGTTGTAATCACCTCATCCCCTTGTCCAATACCATGTGCTAAGAGGGCAAGATGGAGTGCGGCAGTGCCAGAGGAAACGGCCACCGCTTCGCGCACACCACACAACTCGGCGAAACGCTGCTCAAATGTAGTAACATTTACTCCCTGCGCCAGTTGTCCTGACAACAACACTTTTAGCAGGGCGTCGGCTTCTCTTTCATCCAAAAGCGGACGTGCAATAGAAATCATAGTCTTCCCAACCTCCTCCACCATCATCTCCAATAAACGTCTATAAATATCCAGCGTCAAACATCTATTTCCAGTATACTCATCAGTTAAAGTAACATATTTCAATATATAAGTGGGGAAGTGTCCAAATTTTTGGATACTTCCCCACTTATATTCACTGTGATGTAGAGTTATTTCTGCTCCCGGCGAACACGCGTCGCCACCTCGTCAACCTTATACAGGTTGGGCGGGCGTACCAACTGCTCCTCACTCCCTGAATACCGTATCACCACCCCATAATCCCGTTCCGCCGACTCAATCGAGACATAGCCATTGACGACATCTTGAAGTACAAGTTCAACCGGACGCCCAAACGGGTCCCCGTACCCTCCACCCCCTGGTAGATTCAGTTGCACGTGGGCATCTGCCGCAACAGGAACGAGCGCCTTTGCTTGTGGACGTGTGGTGTTGTTTATAAGATATTCTCCCAGCGCACCCTCATGCCCACCCTGGAGTCCCGTCGCCGGAAAGCGCGTACGATCGACCAGCGCCGACACGCCCCATGGTGTATCTCCTCGATAGCCAAAGTCTGTGTATTGTCCCACACCTCCACGATAGGTGCCCGGTCCGCCAGAGTCAATGCGTAGTTCCCGGCGCTGCTGGATCAATGGCGTCTCGTTCTCTACTACCTCTGTAGGGACACCCGCCACACCACTGGGAAATCCTGTTGTATTTAAACCGTCCTTTACTGCACGCGCTCCCGTCCCTCCACATTGGAAGAGACTAAACGTAAACGGCTCCTGAGTAGCAAGTCGCTTTCCATGCCATACGGAGATCCAGATTGGATCAGCACCACATGCTATCAGTTTCCCTGGCATAGCGGGAGCCAGTGCCCCGAATATCAATCCAGGCAGAAAATGTCCGATGACGTGACGTGAGGCAACGGGTGCGGGTTCGACGCAATTAAGAATGGAACCAAGCGGCGCGGTCACATGCACAGGCCGAAACGCACCCTCGTTATGTGGAATGTCTGGACTCACCGCCGCTTTAATCGCGAACGAGGCATAGGCGTGCGTGTAGTTCAGCACCACGTTAATACCACGTGAACTTTGTGGCGAGGAGCCTGCGAAATCAATAAACAGGTCCTCGTCCTCGATTGTGACCGCCACCCTGACGCGTATAGGTTCGTCAAACCCATCGCTCCAGGACTCATTCTCATATCGTCCATTCGGCAGTGCACTTATCGCAGTACGCATAGCACGTTCCGAACGAGCGATGATCTCATCCGCAAGGGGATCGACTGAGTCTAGCCCAAACTCGTCCATAAAGTGAAGCAGTTCCCTCGCACCCACCGCGTTTGAGGATGTCTGCGCGTAGAGATCGCCAATCGTTTCGTTAGGTGTTCGCACGTTGGCACGAATAATCGTAAAAAGTTCAGCATTAGGCACATCACGCGAGAAGAGCTTCATAATGGGAATGCGCAGCCCTTCCTCATACACCTCGCGTGCCTCCCCTGAGAAGATGCGACCACCGATATCAGGCGAGTGACAGGTACTCGCAAAAAATCCAACCACACGCTCACCCTTGAAAACCGGCGACAGCACTGTCATATCGTTGATCTGCCCCGCCGTCTGCCATGGGTCATTCGTAATCAGCACGTCCCCCGGTTCCAGCGTTTGAGGAGGGTAGACGTTTAGAAAGTGACGCACCCCTGTCGCCATCGCATTGATATGCCCCGGCGTCCCCGTTAGCGATTGCGCAATCATAAAGCCGCGTGTATCGAAGACGCCACAAGCTAAATCCTGCGACTCGCGCACAACCGTACTAAACGCAGTACGCATCAATGTCACCTGCTGCTCGTTTACCACAGAGAGCAAGCGATTCCAGAGAACCTCAAGCGTTACAGGGTCAATGGTTTGACTCATGAAGCCCCTCCCATTAATTCGCTCTTAGCTCGACAATAATATTGCGTTGTTCGTCAACACGGCAATGACTATCCGGCCCTACAATAACCGTCGACTCGCGCTCTTCTATGATTGCTGGTCCTACAAAGCTTGTATTGCTCGCCAGCTTATAGCGATCATATACAGGAACAGAAGCATAGCCACCCAGCTCCGGAAAATAGGCTTTGCGACTCCCTTTTTGCGCGGTTTGCGTATTTTGCAGACGCTCTACCGTTTTCTCTAGCTCTACGCTTGGGGCAGGTCCCGATGAAGTCACGCGCCAATTCACGATTTCCACCGGCACCGCCTGACTTAACCGTGCATAGAGACGGCGATACATGTCCTCGAACGAACGCATGACTTCGGTCACATTCTCACTGCCCAGTTTACCTGACGGCAGGGGAACTTGTATCTCATGCCCCTGACCAACATAGCGCATGTCAGCGATACGCGAATGTGTAATGGACTCCACCGAAACACCAGAGTCCTCTAAAAGTGTTTGGCCCTCCACCTCCATCTCACCTAAAAGGGCATTGACCTCTTGCCAATCCAATGCGTCAAGACGACTCGACCAGGAGCGCACAAAGTCAAAGGCAAGCGGCGCCGTGAGCAAACCAATCGCACTCATAACACCTGCTCCATACGGCACAATGAATGCAGGGGCACCTAACGCTTTCGCTATACGAAATCCATGTACAGGTCCTGCACCGCCAAAAGCAAATACCGGTAACGTATGCGGGTCTTTGCCGCGTTCCAGTGTATGAATACGTGCGGCATTCGCCATGCTTTCATTCACAATCTGATGAATACCCCATGCCGCCTCTTCTAACGAAATTCTCAATGGTTGGGCGATTCGTTCTTCGATAGCTTGACGCGCTGCTTCTACGTCTATATGAAATCCGCCGCCAAGAAAATAATCCGGGTCGAGATAACCAAGCACAAGGTCCGCGTCAGTCACTGTCGGTTCAGTGCCACCACGCCCGTAACATACTGGGCCCGGTTCCGCACCTGCCGAAGTGGGACCAACCTTTAAGAGCTTCATTGCATCTATCGAAGCTATCGAACCGCCGCCCGCGCCAATCTCGATCATATCGATTACCGGCAACTTCACGGGCAAACCCGATCCTTTCTTTAAACGGTATCGACGATCAACCTCAAACTCATGCGCGATCAGCGGTTTCCCCCGGTCGATGACGCAAAACTTGGCTGTGGTGCCGCCCATGTCAAACGAAATAAGGTCCTCATAGCCACATGCCGTTCCATAACGAGCAGCGGCCAGCGCTCCTGCCGCTGGCCCCGACTCAAGCAGTCGCACAGGAAAACGTGATGCGGTCTCAACCGTCACAATACCACCACTTGAAATCATCAAGAAAAGGTCTCCTGTGAAACCAGTGCCCTGCAATCGCGTTTGCAGTTCGCGCAGATACTGCTCTACGCGTTTTTGCACATAGACATTGATAATCGTGGTCGAAGTGCGCTCAAACTCGCGTATCTCTGGCACAACCTCAGATGAAATCGACACGTGCATCTCTGGCGCAATACGCTCAATAATAGCTCGCGCCTCCTGCTCGGCAGAGGGATTCGCAAAACTATGCAAAAAGCTAATCGCAATCGCCTCAACGCCATTCGCTACCAGTTCACGCGTGAGCTTTTCTACAAAAGCCGTATCTAGCTCTTGCAACGTCGTTCCATCCACCAGCGTCCGTTGTGGAATGCCAAAGCGCAGGTAGCGCGGCACAAGCGGTTGGGGATTTTCCAGCATGAGGTCATAGAGTTCGTAGCGGTTCTCTCGCCCAATCTCGATGGAGTCGCGAAATCCCTGCGTTGCAAACAATGCCGTTTGTGCGCCCTTTCGCTCAATCACCGCATTTGTGACAAGCGTGGTGCCATGAATGAGTTGTTGTACATCCTCTATCGCGATACCTTCGCGCCTGAGCGTTTCAGCAACCAATGTCTCAACGGCCTCGGATGGAGCACGTGGTGTAGTGAGCGTTTTGCCAGTCGCGAAACGCCCTGTTACTGTATCAAAGAGGAAAAGATCGGTAAATGTTCCCCCGATATCTATACCAACGCGATAACGGGCCATTAATTCCCCTCCACCTTCGGGAAACGACTGAGTGGGAAAATGTCTACCTGCGGTGAACGCTGTTGCGACAGCAGTCCCCCATCGACCGCCAGTGTATGACCAGTTATATAACTGGCATCATCTGACGCCAGAAAGACTGCTGGTCCCGCCATATCATCCGGTTCGCCCACGCGTCCCAGTGGTACCGTGACTCCGCGCTCTTTCTTTAACGCCAGGTCCATGCCTTGTGTATCAATTGAACCAGGAATCAAAGCGTTGACGCGAATACCATATGGCGCAAGGTCGAGGGCCATCGCCCTCGTCAGTGCTTCTATACCGCCCTTCGATGCGTCATAGGATGCCATACCCCTGTGCGAATGCGTCGCTCCTCCGCTCGACATATTAATAATGACCCCCTGATGTTGTCGCACCATGATATGTGCCGCACGGAAAGAGCACAAGAACACGCTTTTCAGATTTGCCGCGATGACGGAGTCCCACCATGCCTCATCCCCTTCCAGAAAGTGACGCTCGACATTGATCAGCCCTGCATTGTTGACCAGCACATCGACCCGTCCAAAGCGCTGCATTACAGTGTCAAACAGGCGGTCAACTTCGCTCTTTTTAGAAACGTCCGCGACTCCTGCAATTGCCTTTCCGCCCTGCGTCGTAATCATCTCTATCGTCGCCTCGGTACCCTTCTCGTTAATGTCGTTCACCACTACCTGCGCCCCCTCACGGGCAAAGCGCAGCGCGATGGCCTGTCCTATACCACGTGCCGCACCCGTTACGACCACAACCTTGTTTGTAAAGCGCTGTTCCATCAAAATCTCTCCTTTAAGAAATATGCTCATTGTACAGGTCTGATGCATCTCGTCCCGTAAGCACGCCCTCTACAATTCATCCCTCCAAAGCACTCTTCGCTCCCACTAAAGCCTCTCGCATCCTCTGTGTAAGATACGCTCCATCGCGTGGCGGTAGCACACGCGGCAATTCTTCTGGCGACACCTTCACCACCGCGAAGAGCATATCCTGCAATGTGTACATGTCTTCGCCCAACGTCCCTAATTCATGTGCCTCTCGCACAGTTCGCGTATGTCCAAATCCACAGCCACCAGCGACGACAGTTAGATCTGTACTCATCGCCGTATGCGTCTGTTGCTGTCCCGTCTCGCCAAAGCGCTCATTATCGATTACCACGATACGCAGGTTACGTGGGTGCTGTGCCGCAATCGTTGCCAAGCTTCCCATACCCATAAGCATCTCGCCATCGCCAGTCAGGACCATCACCTTGCGGTCCGGCTGCGCGAGCGCCAGTCCTAAACCAACCATTGCCGCACCACCCATCGCACCCCACAACGGAAAATCAAGTGATTCGTCGCCACACGAGGCGAGGTCATAGGCCGTCGAACCAAGTCCAGCAACGACAATCAGACCATTCCGTTGGCGCAGGAGTTCGCGCACCACATCGCGTCGATGAAGCATACTCATGGCTTACTCTCCCCGAAATTCTTGGCCCCAATCAGCTTTTGTGACAGCAGCACCGCTACTCTCACCCGACTCTGAAAGGCTAGCATAATCGCAGCCTCAACAGTTGCAGGAACGTCCTCAACCGAATCAATGCGATACACAAGCACACCGCTTGCTTCCAGCACTGTAGGCGTACTCTGGCCCATAGGCACCTGCCAGGGATTGAATTCGCCCCATTCTCCGCGCATCGTCACAAGTGTAAGAAATGGCATGTTACATATGCGCGGCAAAGACAGCATATTGATACAGTTGCCTACTCCGCTTGACTGCATCAATAAGACAGCACGTTTGCCGCCAAGAAACGCACCTGCGGCAAATGCCACTCCCTCTTCCTCCGTCGTCAACGTCACGGCCCGCATGTTCGCATCACTCTGGCACAACTCAATCAAGCGCTTGTGCCCACCATCCGGCACAAAAGAAATCATGTCTATATGGTGCGCCTTGAAGAGCGCATAGACATTCGCGGCCCAATCGGTCACAGTATTTTGTTCGTGTAGCGCTGCCACCTATGCTATTCCCCCTTGTCCTCTGATTGTATGCTCATCTTCTCTCCTATTGCAAGCCACTATAGGGACTGGTTTACCACGTCCATTCACTGCATGAGCGAAGAATATGCGCGCATCCTCGCTTCTTACACGATGCATAAGTAATGCTCAACTTCATGACCTTACCGCCCGAACAAAATCTGCCATCATATCGTACGCAGTAGCGCGTGGGTCGTCATCTTTGTTTTCTGTTGTTATTGTCAACGCCTCAAGCACATCCGTTTTAAACTGCACAGACATCGCAGACCCTTGTATAGCGGAGAGTGGGTCATCAAACGTCACCTGCTCTGGTCGAACACTTGCATGCACCTTTCCTGCTGCGGACTCTGCCTTACACACAAGTTTCCACGGCTTCCCTTCAGCACGTGCTGCTCGCACACTCTCTCCCGTCAAACCTCGTATTCCTTCGCGTTCTATCTCGTCCAACCTCAAAGGTTTCCCCATCAGCACCTGCGCAATCGCACATAACTTTACTGCCGAGTCCCAGCCATCTACATCTGCACTAGGGTCAGTTTCAGCAATTCCTAGTTCCTGCGCCCTTTTTACGCCCTCATCGAAGCTTCGCCCTTTTTCCATTTCGTCAAGAATAACATTCGTTGTACCATTCAAAATACCTCGTACGCCCAGTACAGTAAGCGTTGGCAGCGTCTCACGAAACAGCGAAAAGACTGGAGAGCCGCCCATGACTGTCGCCTCATACAGAAAACGCTTCCCATGAGTCTTTGCCAATGCTTCTAATTCTCGATAAGCGTATACAATTGTACCTTTGTTAGCAGTTATTGCATGCGCTCCATGCTCGAGCGCGGCCTGCAAATAGGATATCGCCGGTTGTCCTGCCTGTAGATTGAGTGAGGAGATTTCAAAAAGCACATCCGCCTGTGCTGCTGTAAGCCACTCTTGTACGTTAGCTAACGACGAGGATGACTCGCCCGCATCATACACACCTTCCAAAAATCTCTCTACATCCAAACCACGAGGGTTAGCAAGCCATCCCATTCGTCGGGTCGCTATACCGGTGATACGCCACTCGATACCATACCCATCGCGTAACTCATCCCTCTTTGCTAACAGAAGACGTGCGAGAGCACGCCCAATATTTCCAAAGCCAATCAAGCACAAATTGTATGTTTTCATATATTTCCTTTTCCACCCACTCTAGGGGCTTTATTCATAACACCCACGCACGAGCCAAGGGATGCCCATGGAGTGGACGCACCAATAATAGGCTTATGCTATGTGTAAGGGAGTAAGCGGATAGATAAAGTGTAACACACATTTCTGCAATTACAGATAGGGGTGATACAATCAAGAGAAATTCCTTGAAGATACGATATGCGTTATGGTACCTTGTACACAGCAATAAAGGAGCTTTCTAATGAACGAGAACAGCATGAACTGGCAAGAAATTGGCGACGAGACCGTGAGATACGCACAAGAATTGCTCCGCCTCGATACGCGCAACCCACCTGGCAATGAGGTACGCGCCGCCCAATACTTGCAGACTCTGCTCGCGAAGGAAGGCATTTCAGGTGAAATAGTGGGACCAAGTCCAGATCGTGCTACATTTGTCGCACGACTCAAGGGAGATGGCTCTGCACCGCCGCTCTTACTTATGTCTCACACCGATGTCGTGGCCGTTGAACCCGACAAGTGGACCCATGACCCCTTCTCCGGCGATATCGCAGATGGCTATCTCTACGGACGTGGCGCGCTGGACATGAAACAGATGGTGACGATGGAAGCGGTGATTATGCTGCTCCTGAAGCGTTTCAATGTGCCACTCAAACGTGACGTAATCTACATGGCGGCTGCCGACGAAGAGCGCGGTGGGCTTGATGGTGCCGGTTGGGTTGTCAAGAATCGCCCCGACCTGATTCAAGCCGAGTACGCACTCAATGAAGGCGGTGGCACCTGTTTCGAGATTAATGGTCAACATTACTACCCTGTTCAAACCGCCGAGAAAGGCACTGTTCGCTTCCGCATCCGCACACATGGTAGACCAGGACACGGCTCGGTACCCCACAACGACAATGCTATTCACAAACTCGCGGCCATTCTCTCTAAGTTGACCCCCGACTTGCTTCCAGTTCATTTCACTGATACCATTAGTGGCTATATTTCTGGTCTCGCCGCATCGCAGCCGTCCGATGTCGCTCAGGCCCTACGTGCTGTGCTTGCCGATGAAGTCACTGCCGACGTTGCCGTGGACCGTTTGCCAATCGCCCAGGACCTTAAATCGGTCATGCATGCTATGTTGCGCAACACAGTGACGCCAACTATGTTGCAAGCTGGTTCGCAAATCAATGTTATCCCCTCAGTAGCCGAAGCATCCGTCGATGGCCGTCACCTTCCCGGTTGGACACCGGATACATTCTTAGAGGAGCTGCGCACGTTCATTGGTCCCGAAGCCGAGATTGAATTCCTCGAACCTTCGACACCCTTAGAGGCCGACATACAATCGCCACTTTTTAACACCATTAGAGAGGTTCTCGGTGAATACGATCCCGGCGCTACAGCTATCCCTGTTCTGCTCACAGGCGGCACCGACGCAAAACACGTCACCGAGCTTGGCACGATGGTCTACGGTTTCGTGCCAGGATTGTTAGTCGATCCAAACGAGGGGAGACGTATTCATAGCCACGACGAACGCATTAGCGTTGACTCGTTAAAATGGGGCGTACATGTGCTCTATGATGTTGTGCAACGGTTTGTGAGCGGGAGCTAGAATGCCTTTTTATCGATTTTAAAAGTGTCCGTACGTATCTCACCTGCTGGAAGAAAGGCGCCGTATTGTGAAGGTCAACCTTGGCTTACTTACTGTACAAATCATTGGCATGTTTGTCGTCTTCGCTCTGGCCCTCTTTCTTTCAGCAGGCACGTTCCTGTGGCCTGCTGGCTGGGTATTCCTACTCTTGTTCTTCGGTTTCACCATCATCTTGAGCCTCTGGTTGCTCAAATACAATCCAAGTTTGCTCACTGAGCGCATGACAGGCATCGGCAAATCCGACCAGAAGACGTGGGACAAAGTGTTTTTCGCGTTCGCGAATCTCCTCTTCCTCGCATGGTTACTCATCATGCCACTCGACGCTGTGCGTTTCCAGTGGTCGCATATGCCGCTCTTGCTTCAAATAGTAGGCGCACTTCTGTTGCTCTGTTCTTTCTACCTCTTCTACCGGACGTTCCGAGAGAACTCATACCTCTCTCCCGCCGTTCGCATCCAAACCGAGCGTGGACAAATAGTGATCTCTACCGGACCATACCACTATATACGTCATCCCATGTACGCGGGTGCTCTTGTCTACCTCGTTGGGTCTTCCCTCTTGCTTGGCTCATGGTATGGCCTCTTGGTAGCCCTACTTCTCGTCATTGGTATAGCGTTTCGAGCAGTACAGGAGGAACGTACCTTACAAACAGAACTGTATGGTTACGAGGCATATATGAAACAGGTAAAATATCGCTTTGTCCCATACGTCTGGTAAGAGCTTGTTATAGTGGAATAAAGGTAAAATGAGCCACTCTACAGAGTTCGAGAGCACCTGGCAAAACGTTTTGCCAGGTGCTCTCGAACTCTGTATGTATCACTGTATCAGCTATTCGGTAACACCTGTGTTTTTACACCTTCACCACGTCGTACCATGTCGATTGCCTTCGAAAAATCCTCTAAGGGCAGCGCAGTTGTCAACATCGCTTCCGTATCTATGACACCTGCACTTATGAGGTCGAGCGCTGGTTGGAAAGAGGCAAGTACAGCCATTGAACCGAGTACAGTTATCTCCTCGTTATAGATACGAAATGGAGAAAGCGAGATGCGCGCATCTGGTGCTGAAACACCAAATACCATCAGTTTCCCGCCACGCTTGACCGCCATAAATGCATTTTGCACTACCGCCGCCACTCCCGTTGCATCAACGACACAATCAAAGCCCGCTGGTTCATCTATGAGCGCGTGCTGGATATCCGTATAGGTACGCTTCGCACCCAATGCCTCCGCACGTTGTAGGCGTTGCTTGTTCAAATCGACGACGGCAACGCGCGATGCACCTCCGTGTACGATCAACTGTAAGAGGAGTAACCCCATCGTGCCCGCCCCTGTGATCAGGACGGTATCGCCGGACTTGGGTTGAAGACGATGCATACCATGCACAGCACAAGACAGGGGTTCGATAAGTGACGCCTCACGCAACGAGATACTATCAGGCAATGCATAAGCTTTCTTCCAGGGAACAGCTATATACTGAGCCATTGCACCTGCTGTAGTGACTCCAATGGCGAAATAGTTAAGACACAGGTTTTCATGACCAGTACGACAAGGCTCACAGTAGCCACAGAATAAATTTGGTTCGATAGCAACTCGACTGCCAACGGTTATCGTGGCACCTCCCTTTCCTTCAGGAATATCACCTCCTACAGCCACAACCTCACCCGCAAATTCGTGACCGGGAATGACAGGATAGCGGGTCAGTGGTGAGTCACCATCTAATAGATGTAAGTCAGTACCACAGATACCACATGCTTCCACACGCACCAGCAATTCTCCTGGACGAGGGGTAGGGTCAGCAACACTCTCCACTCCTGCTTTACCTGGAGCAGAAATCACGACAGCACGCATAAACGTTGTATCCCTTTCTTAGCCCGAGTAACTCTGAGTAACAATGACGCTACATTGGTCGGTTCTTGCTTTAAAGCATCACGCGAAGGCGTACAAAATGGTGGTTTACTCCTTCATAGACTTCTTTCCCAAACCCAATTCTTATTTCAACGCGCCGCCTGTTAATCCTTGCACAAGGTACCTCTGTGCATAAATGCCTATCGCAACGGGAACTATAATGATCATCGTCGCGAGGGCAGAGACCTTCGCCAAGAATAATCCCTCGTTACTTGTGAAGGTCGCGACCATGATGGGCAACGTAGGTGAGTTGGTATAGGTTAGAGTGACAGCAAAGAAGAAATCGTTCCATGCGAAAATAATGGAGAGCAAAGCAGCAGCAACCAGACCAGGGGCAGCCATCGGCACGGTAATTCGTATAATGGTTTGCAGGTTTGTGCAGCCATCTAACCACGCACCCTCCAGAACCTCCTTTGGCAAATCTAAGAAGTAGGAGCGTGTCATCCAGATAATCAACGGCAGATTCATAGCCGTATAAATCACGATCAGGGTGAAGAGATTGTCAAGCAAGTTCAGGCGCGTGATGATGACATAGAGCGGAACAAGAATGGCTGCAAACGGCATGAAGCGTGTGGAAAGCACAAAGAACAACATGTCATCAGAACCCTTCTTGGGCATCTGAAAAACCATTGCATAGGCAGCTGGAATACCTAGAAGCATCGCAATAGCTGTCGAAACGATAGATGCCGTCGCGCTATTGAAAAGATAGGCCCAGAAGCCATTATCAAACGCAATTTGAAACTGATCAACTATTGGCTGAAAGAAGAAGACAGGAGGAACTGTAATCGCTGCGATCTCCGTCTTAAATCCGGTAATCACCATCCATAGGACAGGAAAGATGAACACAAATACGAGTACATATGCCAGAACGTTCCAGATAATATTGGTCCACCTCTTTGTAGTTGCCACGCCCATGAGTTACTCCTTTGCTGATGATGTACGTTCAGTCATAAGATAGAGCATACCGCGAGCCGCGAGAATTGCGACAACAACACCAATCACACCAAGTGTTGCAGCTTGTCCAATTTGGAACGAACTTAAGGCTGTTCGATAGGTGTAATAGGGCAAGGTGTTAGTTGTTAATCCTGGTCCACCAGCAGTAGTCACGTAAATCTCACCAAAGGTTTGGAAGATAAAAATTGTGCCAAAGAGGATGGCAATCTCATAAGGCTTGCGTAACAGCGGAAAGACGACGAGCCAGAAGGTTGTAAAAGCGTTAGCACCATCCACCTTGGCCGCCTCTAGCACCTCGTGCGGCACACCTTGTAGACCCGCGAGAATGACAAGCATGACAAACGGTGTCCACTCCCACGCCACGATACATGCTACACTCTGCAGTGGGAATACTGAAAACCATGCCACACTATGTAAACCAACAGAAGACAGCATCCAGTTCACAAAGCCTGTTGTGGGACTGAGAAAGAGATTCTTCCATACAAGCGCCATGACTGACGGTGTAACGAGAAATGGGACAGTTGCAAGGGCACGCAACACATTCCTACCCCACAATGGACGATTTAACAAAAGAGCAAAAATAGTTCCACCAATGAGCGCCAGGAAGATTGCACCAAATACAAGCTGCACCGTGTTGCCCATAATAGGCCAGAAGTTCGGATCAGCAAAAAAGGTGTGGATATAGTTGTCAAACCATACTAAAGGAAAACCTTCAGTAGGAACGAGCAGATTCCATGCATGGAGACTGAACCATACAGCGAGGAGAAATGGAATCTGCGTTAACAGGATCATGAAAACAAGCGAGGGAATATGTAACCACGTCCTCCCCTCAACCCGCTTCGCGGTCGGATTCATTTGCTTATGCGCTCGCGGCTTCGCAGGAACTTGTAACACCTGATTTACTTGTGCCATACTCTACCCTTTCTTCCTGAAATACATGAGAGTGCGAAGATGAGGGTGAGAGGACCACCCACTCATGAAGAAGATAAGTCCTCTCGTTTCGTTAACAACGTATTTAGTAGCCCGAAGCATTGTCCTTATTTACTTGCGATGCAAGGATTTGATCGGACTGTTGGAGTGCTTGGTCGACAGGTGTCTTACCCGCAATCACAGATGATATCAATTCACTCACCTGCTGACCCGCCGACTCGAACTGTGGAATACCCACATATTGAACACCACGATATGGAACGGGATCAAGTGTTGGACGATCAGGAGTTGCAGTGTTGATAGAGTCAAGCGTTATCTGAGCAAACGGAGCAGCCTTTTGATACTCAGGGTTCTGGTACAGCGATGCACGAGTGCCAGGAGGGACGTTCGCCCAACCAAAGGTTTTACCTGCAAGATTCAGGTACTGCGAACTGGTTGCCCAGGATAGGAATTGGAAGGCGGCATCCTTATTTTTACTCGAGTTGACCATACCAAGCGACCACGCCCACAGCCAGTGGCTACCATTAGGAGTTACAGCAGTTGGCGCATAGACATAGCCAACGTTGCCAGCTACTTTAGAGGTCGAAGGCGTCTCTAGCACACCACCAAAAGAGGTTGCATCATAAAACATTGCGCCCTTACCCTGCGTCATGATATTCACACACTCTTGCCAACCGGCAGTTGAGGCACCCGGCTCACCATACTTCTGTAAAAGATTCGCATAGAATGTTACCGCTTGCTTCACCTGTGGGGTAGAAAGCTGGGGCTTCCAATTGTTGTCAAACCAGCGACCACCAAAGGTATTGATGACGGTATCTAGTGCCGCCATGTTCATGCCCCAACCAGATTGACCGCGCAGGAGCATACCTGTAACACCTTGAGAGGGATTGTGCAGTTCTTTGGCAAACTGCTCAACTTGCGTCCACGTAGGATGCAACGGCATAGTTAAATTATGTTGTGCGAATATCTGCTTGTTGTACATCAGGAAGCTACTCTCAGCGTAGAATGGCAGCGAGTAGGGATTGTTCTGATATGACAGACTGGACATGACCGGCTTAAGGAGATCATCGTAGTTGTAGTTGCTCTTGTCGGTCGCTGACATCTTATCAAAATAGGGCTGCAGGTTCTGTAACCAACCATTGTGTGCCCAGATTGGGGTCTCATAACTACCAATGGTGGCGATGTCAAATTTACCAGCGTTCGTGGCAACATCTTGCGTTACTTTGGAACGAAGATCGTTTTCGGGTAAGGTTACAAAATTAATCTTGATATTGGGGTGGTCCTTCATAAAGACATCTCTTGTGAGTTGTTCCATCTGGACCATCTGCGAGTTATTAACAGTTGCCACGGTCAAGGTTGTAGTGGAGGACGAAGAGGAAGTTTGGCTCGATGGCGAACAGGCTGCTAGCATCGCGAGAAGCAAAACAAAGCTCGTAAATGCAGCAATCGCACGTGTGGGACTCTTCATGGTAGGTTTCTCCTTGTTCAAATGCCTCAATGCAGGTAAAAAGAGAACGTCTCATGGTCGCAAACGCAGAATAGTAGAAAAACATATCCTCATCAACGAGAATATGTAGGGAAACACACCTCCTTTTCTTTACATATACAATTTTTCTTCTACGATCAAATAATACCTTAAATTTAGTGAAACGATTAGCTAATCGTTTCACTAACCATAACATATACAATTAACGCTTGTCAAGGCTTCTACATTTTTTTAGAAAATGCAAAATAGAGATATGTAGGCCAACGATGTATACTGACTGTAGTGGTACCTTAGGTGTTGCTTGACACAACAATGTATCTATGATACGTTCAGTGCAAAAATCGGCATAATGACTCACTCCGGAAGGTACTCGTTATGTTCGGCACTGAGAGGAAATCTTATGACGATGTCCGCTGACCGTTCAGCAACGATTAAAGATGTTGCTTCTCATGCAGACGTTTCTGTTGCTACGGTATCTGCTGTCATCAATAAAAATAAATATGTAAGTCCTGAGTTAGTACAACGCGTACACGCAAGTATCGCCGCTCTAGGCTATCAAAGAAACAGCTTTGCACGAGGATTGAAGACACAGGTAAGCCACTCTATAGGGCTGATTGTTCCAGATATAAGAAATCCCTTTTACACCAATATTGCGCGCGGCGTGGAGGATGTGGCGCATGCCCATAACTACTCCTTAATTCTTGGCAACACAGATGATGATCCTGAAAGGGAGGAAAAATACCTTCAATTGTTGGAAAGCAAACAAGCCGATGGCCTCATTATTGCCGTAACAGATCGCAGTTATGCTTACTTACAAGCTCTCTCTCTTCAACAGCTTGCCCTCGTGAGTATTGACCGCTCACTGCTCCATTTAGGTATTGATACAGTCTTGGTTGAAAATAAAGAAGGCGCCAAAAGTGCTGTTGAGCACTTGCTCGCGCTTGGACATCGTCGAATTGGTTTGTTGACTGGTGCGCGTGGTATCGCACCCACCGAAGAACGTCTGCAAGGCTATACAGAGGCTCTCGCGAAATATGGTGTTGCGATAGACCCAACCTTGATTTTTACCACACGCCCACGCGTAGATGGTGGCGAGCAGGGAGCGCTTCAACTACTTACACGTGAAGATCGACCAACCGCATTATTTATGATGGACGGCACTATGACCATCGGCGCGCTCAAAACTATTGAGAAACTCGGCCTACGTTGTCCAGATGATATTGCCCTTGCCAGCTTCGATGACTTTGTCTGGGCCTCTGTCTTACGCCCGCGTCTAACCGTCGTTGAGCAGCCAACTTACGAAATTGGTCAGCAATCAGCTCGCCTCCTTTTTGAGCGACTACAAAACAGGGAAAAATCGCCAGTAGAAATACGTCTTCCAACGCAATTCATTGTACGTGAGTCGTCTGGTGTTCACTTATAAATTTGTTCAAGAGCATGTCTTCTGAATACTTGTACTGTCGCATTCGACAAGGAGAGAGCAGCAATGACAAGCGGTCCTTATTTCATGGGCATTGATGGCGGTACCGAAAGTGTACGTGTTGGTGTTTTCGATGCAGATGGCAACCCAATAGGTTTCTCAAGTCGTACTTATGCCTTGAAACATCCACATGTAGGCTGGGCCGAACAAGACCCACATGAGTGGTGGTCCTCTCTTGTAGCGGCGGTACGAGAGGTTATCAGCAAGAACGCAATCCCCCCTGAAGCTATTGCAGGCATTTCTTTAGACGCCACAACCTGCACAGTTGTCGCGGTAGATGAACAGAATGAGCTACTACGACCAGCAATTCTCTGGATGGACGTTCGTGCCGCCTCTCAAGCACGACGCATTGCTCAAACGGGAGATGCAGCCCTCAGATACAATGGGTCTGCTCAGGTCTCAGCCGAATGGATGCCTTGCAAAGCGCTATGGTTAAAGGAAAACGAGCCAGAGGTGTACAGTGCGTCTAAACACATCTGCGAATATGCTGATTGGCTCACCTATCGTCTTACCGGTGAGTGGACGGCCAGCGTCAACATTGCAAGTCTACGCTGGTATTATGACCGCGCTCATGGAGGCTTTCCGAGCAGCCTCTATGGAGCCATCGGGCTAGAAGACCTGCTCGACAAATTTCCACAAAGAATCCTTGCTATGGGAGAGGTGGCTGGTCAACTTACTCCACAGGCAGCCGAAGAACTTGGCCTCCTCGCAGGCACGCCAGTTGCCGAAGGTGGCGGCGACGCAATGGTGGGGACAGTTGGCATGAACGTACTAGCTCCTGGTAAAATAGCCCTTATCACTGGCTCCTCTCATGCTATCTTCGCTGAGTCGACGGAGCCTCTCTATGGTTCCGGCTTCTTTGGTTCATTCACCGATGCAGTTCTTCGCGGTATGTACGTCGTAGAAGCTGGGCAGGTTTCTACTGGCTCCGTCATCAAATGGTTCCGGGATAATTTCTGCGGAGGACTGATAGAGGAAGCGCAAAGACGAGGACTTGGGCTATATGATCTACTCAATGAGCGCGCAGCTAGTATATCACCCGGTTCAGATGGGTTGATCGTGGTAGACCACTGGCAGGGCAATCGTAGCCCCTATACTGATCCAGAAGCTCGCGGCATGCTGTGGGGACTGACGCTCAAGCACGACGTTGCACACATCTATCGCGCCATGATAGAAGGCATTTGTTACGGCACAGAACTTATCTTTCGGACACTCCGTAAGTACGGCCTTGAGCCACAACAGATTGTTGTGAGTGGTGGACCTCTTAAAAGCAAGTTGTGGATGCAGCTTCATGCCGATGTAAGCAATCTTCCAATCACCTATACGCGTGTACCTGATGCAGCCGTCCTTGGCTCGGCAATACTCGCCTCGGTGGGAGCTGGAGTATACTCGAACATTCAGGAAGCAGCACGCCATATGGTTTCCACCAGTTATCAGATCCAGCCGGATCAGCAACGGCATCAAGAGTATCAATTTTATGTCGAAAAGTACATCGCGACGTATCATCAGATGCGAGATTTGATGCACGATACCACAAGACACGAAGTCGACAAGAAAGTACACAGGACAAACGCATAAAATAGCGGACTAGTGAGTGTTACGGGGAGAAAAAGTATGCTTGCTGCGGTGTTTCAAAAGCCGGGTCAAATAGAATTACTGGAGGTTACTACCCCTGAAATCGGGCCGGATGAGGTGCTTGTCAAGGTGGGAGCGAACACTATCTGTGGCACCGATGTACGTATCTTTCGAGGGGAAAAGACGAAAGGTATTCCGCTCCCTGCCATTTTGGGCCACGAGGTTGCAGGACACGTACAGGAGGTGGGTCGCAACGTAAAAGGATACGAGGTGGGCGCACCAGTAGCGATGGCTCCCGTCATTGCCTGTCATCACTGCTTTTATTGTCAAAACGGCATGGAGAATATCTGTCCTAACATGAAGATAGTGGGCTACGAAGTCAAAGGCGGTTTAAGCGAATATGTACGTATCCCTGCGAATGCCGTTGCAGCAGGCAATCTCTTTGTCGCGCACAAGGACATCCCTTCGGAGTATTTAGCATTAGCAGAACCTTTAGCCTGTTGCATTAACGGGCATCATCGTTCCCGTATAGGTGTCAACTCTACGGTGCTCATCATGGGATCAGGACCGATTGGCCTGTTTCACCTACAACTCTGCTTATTAGCAGGAGCACGAACAGTCATCGTCAGCGAACCTTCGATCCCACGTCGCGCTATCGCCGGTACCTTTGGCGCGCATATCACCGTTGATCCCACTTCAGAAGACCTCTCCTCGATAGTTGCAGATGCGACAGGGGGACTCGGAGTAGACTCGGTTCTTATCTGTATCGGCGTACCCTCATTGGTCAATGATGCCCTTACACTTGCTCGGCAGGGAGGACGCATCAATGTGTTTGCGGGTCTTGCAGCAAAGGGATGGGCAGAGATCGAAGCCAACCTGATTCACTACAAAGAATTAGAGGTAACTGGCACCGCCAATTCACGCCGTGCTGACTATCAGCAAGCCCTTCACCTCATTGAGTCTGGTCGCATTCGTGTAGAACAAATGGTGACGGACCGCTTCCCATTGCGATCTGTTCATGAGGCGTTGGATAAGGCCGCTAAAGGCGAAGGTATCAAGATAGCGGTGATGCCTCAATTAAAGGAATAGCAGATGAAGCTTAAAGGCACTCCAGACGATATTTGGCTCGGACTCGATGTAGGGACACAAAGTGTTCGTGCTCTGGCAGTATCAGGCACTGGCGAGATACTCAGCGCAAACTCTCACCCTCTCACCAGCCATCGAGCTGGTCCCAGACACGAGCAAAATCCTGAAGATTGGTGGAACGCACTTGCTATAGCCTGTCGCACCACCCTTGTAGATATCCCTGTAGGAGCAATTCGTGGCGTTGCTGTTGATAGTACATCTGGCACCATACTGCTTGTAGATCGTTCAGGTCGTCCACTCTCACCAGGACTTATGCATGATGACAATCGCGCAGTTGCTGAGGCAAGACGTGTTAATGAGGTCGGGTCAGAGGTATGGTCAACCTTAGGCTATTCAATGCCACCATCATGGGCACTACCAAAGCTGGTGTGGATGTTGCATGCGTTTAAGGATAGAGTCTTTTCTACTGATGGAAAAGTATACGAAGGCATCAAAATCGCCCATCAAACAGACTTTATCAATCGGCATCTCGTTGGTCATCAGATACCTACAGACACAAGCTCATCGTTGAAGATGGGATACGATTTGCTCAAAAACTCCTGGCCGCGAGGGGTTTTTGAATCCCTTAACATTCCAGTGGAAATCTTACCAGATGTCGTACTCTCAGGCACACAAATCGGCACAGTCTGTACAGAGGCAACAAGAAAAACGGGTATTCCCACAGGAACACCAGTCATTGCCGGGATGACAGATAGCTGCGCAGCCCAAATCGGTGCGGGTGCGCTTAGTTTGGGTAGTTGGAACGCTGTGCTCGGTACAACACTTGCCTTCAAAGGGGTCACGCAAGACCTTATCCGTGACCCAGCCGGAGTGATGTACTCGCACCGTTCACCTGATGGAGGTTGGCTCCCGGGAGGTGCTTCTGGTGCTGGTGCTGGTGTACTCAGTATCTATTTTCCGAATCGCGATCTCGATGCCCTGAGTATGCAAGCGATGCAACGCGAACCGGCAAGCATCGTTGCCTACCCTCTTGCCTCCTATGGCGAACGCTTCCCCTTTAATGTACCCACTGCTGAACGGTTTCTTCTCGGCGAACCAACGGACGAAATTGATCTTTATGCCGCTCTGCTACAAGGTGTAGCCTTTGCCGAGCGTTTAAGTTTTGATTATCTGGACATACTTGGTGCTCCAATTGATGGCCCATTGAGTCTTACAGGTGGAGGTGCCCGTAGTCGTTACTGGTGCCAACTTCGCGCCGATGTACTTGAGCGTCCGGTACGTATTCCCCAAAATGCTGAAGCCGCATTGGGCATGGCAATACTCGCTGCCTCTGTAGGTCGTCGCGTCGCCGATGTCGCACAAGAGATGTCGCGCACGCGTGAAATAATCGATCCACGACCAGACCGCATTGAACGCTTTCAAGAGCCTTATGTGCAACTGATACACGAGCTTGAGCATCGAGGGTGGATTCCAACGAGGGTCGCGAACCACGCACGAGCACGAGTTGGAATTACTCGGGCATAATAGCGTGTATCTCTACAGCATGAAAATATTTGTGTAGGGTTTCGCGTTCCGGTAGACCATATCCAAGCTGTGTAACTGCACTCATCGCGAACGCCGTTGCAAGGCGTCCACTATCAACGATATTCAATCCTTGTATGTGAGCCGCAATCAGCCCGGAAACCATCGCATCGCCAGCACCAAAGGTCTTTCTTACACGCACCTCAGGTGGAGTCACCAGCAGCGATGTGTCATGTGTTACCAGCAATGCCCCCTCTTTCCCCATTGAGACAACAACGAGCTTAGTATCTACATTTAACAGGGAAAAGGCTGCCTGTTGAATGTCTGCATTGCTCATCAAGTCGTGCCCCACAAGATAGGCTAACTCCTCGACGTTGGGTTTTACCATCGTTGGCCTCTCCTTCACACCCTCCCGTAGAGCCTCTCCGCTCGTGTCCAACAGCACAAACTTTTTGCACCGTTTGAGTTGCGCAACGATTGTAGCATACATCGTAGTTGAAACACTTGGCGGTAGAGAGCCAGACAGGATAAACCAATCACATACATCGGTCAACGACTCGATTGTGTTGAGGAGCGTCGTTACAGCCTCTTGCGAAGGTGCTAGCCCCGGCATATTGATATCCGTTGTCTCCTGTCGCGCCCCATCGACAACTTTGACGTTCATTCGGGTGCTACCAGGAATGCGCACAAAGCGGTCCTCTATGCCTTTTGATGCGAAGAACTGTTCGAACAGGGCGACGTTCTCTTGACCAAGAAATCCTGTTACAACAGTATCTATACCATAATCCGCAAGAAATGCCGCGACATTGACGCCCTTACCACTCGCATCAAATCGAATAGCCTGACCCCGATTAACTGCATTCGGTCGCAGGTTATCAACACTCACCGTCTGATCAATTGCTGCGTTCAATGTCACAGTAGCTACGCTCATACTGGTGCTACTGTAGGGTGACGAGCAGGCTGCTGCTGTGGAATCAACGTGTAGTGCTCTGGATCAAACTCGCGCGTCCTATACCAGAACTCAAAGGTAAAACCTGGCCAGATGGTGGTATTGTTGCCATGAGCATCAAGATACCAACTACTACATCCCGAAGTCCAGACCGTCCCCTTCATTCTCTGCTGCATTTCCTTATTGTATGCCACCTCACTATCCGGTCGTATCTCGACGGTCTGCACATGCTTCTGATCCATCATGCGTAAGCAATCCAGGATATAATGTGTCTGCGCTTCAATCATAAAGATCATCGAGTTGTGACCCAGTCCCGTATTTGGACCAATGAGCAAAAACATATTAGGAAAGCCCGCCACCGTCGTCCCATAATAGGCATGTGGTCCATCCCGCCACACGTCGGCCAACGACTGCCCATCGCGACCATGAACGCGGTGCGCGAATTCCGTATCAGTGACATGAAAACCGGTGGCGCAAATGAGTGTATCAACTTCGTATTCTGTGCCATCCTCGGTCACGACACTCTGTCCTCGCACCTCGCGAATCCGGTCCGTAACAACCTCAACATTGGGTTGCGATACTGCTGGATAATAGTCATCGGACAGCAGTACACGCTTACACCCCATTGTATAGTGTGGCGTCAGTTTCTCCCGCAATACTGGATCGATCACTTGCGCTTCGAGATGTTCGCGCGCGATTTGCATACCCGCTTGGAGCATCTTGGGTCGATGAATAAATGCTAGTGCGGTAAGTTCTCGTTGCCAATAGTACAAGGAACGGACAGCACGCTGTGTAAAAGGCAATATGCTGAATAACGTGCGTTTCCAATTAGCAATGGGCGCATCGAGCCGGGGTACAATCCACGGCGCTGTACGCTGAAACAGTATCAGTGAGCGTACCTTTGGTTGGATACGAGGCACAAACTGAATTGCTGATGCACCTGTCCCAACCACAGCAACACGCTTTCCCGTCAGATCATAATCATGCCGCCACTGCGATGAGTGAAATAACATTCCCTCGAAGTGTTCAATACCAGGAATAGCTGGCAACGATGGCTCACGCAGTGGTCCGTTGCCCAAAACGAGTATATTCGCCAGTAATAATCCCTGCGAAGTGCGTATACGCCAGCGTTGCTCGTCCTCGTTCCACGAGGCATCCTGCAACTCACACTCCCACTGTATATTTGGCCGAATACCAAATTTGTCTATACACATGCGCAGATATGCGTAAATTTCGCTTTGGGGAGAAAAGCTGTGGCTCCACTTCGGGTTGAGCGCGAACGAAAACGAGTACAGGTGTGACTGCACATCACAGGCACAGCCCGGATACGTATTATCGCGCCATGTGCCGCCCACCTCCGACGCCTTCTCAAGCACCACAAAATCATTATAGCCATGCCGCTTGAGTCCAATCGCCATCCCCACACCGGCAAAACCCGTTCCTAAAATCGCAATATGGACATGACGCGCACCCTTTGTGTCGTCCTCAATTCCTTCGCTCTGTAATAGCTCCATCGTATTCCTCACTTTTCACAGAAAGACTACGCAACAGCTTCAGCAGTCACAGCAAACGCTTGTGCAGTGGTATAGCGCGGCGTCCATACGCCCGTTGCCTTCAGCTTTGCATTGGAACAAATAATAGAACCTTCTCCCTCGACCCACTCCGGTCCAATCGAACTTGTGCCCGCCTCCCATGATGAGGTGACTGCTTGTAAGATCATCTCGCCCGGGACCTCCACGACCTGAAAACCCGCCGCCTTCGCAATATTTGGCATCGAGTCCGGACCATCGCCAACCACATTATATGCCCCAGGTAAGTCATGCTGAACAAAGGCTGCAAATGCCGAGGCAAGATCATCTTCATGAATAAGTTGTAGACGACTGTTGTAGGACTCTTTGCTCGTAAAATGCGTGCGGTTCGGCTGAACCATTGTTGACGCTGCAACCTGATTGGGGCCAATTACAATGCATGGGCGCAAACGTGAAATCAGCAGTTGTGGAAACGCAAGTTGCAATCCGTCGAGCCAGATTTCATTCGCATGCTTGTGCTGGCTATAATAAAACGTGGTATACAGGCCGCGCAGAGGACTCCCTTCGACAAGCGGGTCTGGATTATCCGGTAAGCTCCCATATGCCGCTATAGAACTGCTGAATACAAGCTTACGCACTCCCGCCTCAGCCGCTGCTCGACAGGTATTCCAGGTACCAGCAAGGTTGATACTTGCCGCCTCTTGCAAACTCATAGTATAAGGACGCCCAACGACAAAGGCAAGGTGTACTACAGAGTCGCATTCCCTGAAAAATGCTTGCAGACCCGGCTCACGTATATCATGTTGCTGAAATGTCAGCTTGCTATAGCTTCCAGTAGGCGGCACTATGTCAATGCCAATAACCCGCTCTATCTCAGGGTCGGCTTCCAATAAAGGCAAAAGGACACGGGCAAAACGACTACTCACACCAGTGATCGCTAACGTTCGCATAAATAATGACTCCTTGCAGCGAAAGGTACATATGGTACTACTCATTCGGAACATCTTCAGAACATTTTTTTAGATAGAGTGTGCTTATGCGCATCATAGCATAATTTTCGTTATGAGGAACACACTGGAGTTGTTACGCACACCAGACGAACGCTTTCAGAACTTGGCGGGCTATCCCTTCGCTCCACACTACATCACTGTTGATGGCATGCGCATACACTACCTTGATGAGAGACCAGCCGATAAACAGGTCGTGCTAATGCTATACGGTGAGCCAACCTGGTCCTATTTATACCGGAAAATGATCCCGCTTATCACTACAGCTGGCTATCACGTTATCGCCCCTAATCTCGTCGGCTTTGGACGTTCAGACAAGCCAGCACAACGCGTCCACCTCATAGCTAAGCGCATGTATCATAACCACGCTCTAGTACTTTTTTGTGAGAAAAAAGAGCTTTGTGCATGCCTTCCTTTCGTCTCATGGTATCATCGCTCCTGTGATGCACGGATATACAAGAACAAGCAGATTGCTATTGCATAACATAGAACACTGTATCGAAGTTCTTCTTTGCAAATAGTATCTCCGCATCCTTGGAGAAGAAAGAAGAGGAGAAAAGAATCTATGTCGAATCTCAAGCAATTGGTTATGCTCATTGGGGCTGGACTACTTGGCGCCTTGCTTACCCTCGTCATATTTCCGCCAATTCTCACATATTTTACCGCGCATACATCTAGCGTAACGAATAATGCTAGCACTTCATCCAAATCGAGCGTGACGGTGGTTAGCTCAAACCCGACCACAACGGCAGCAAGTTCAAAGCCAACCACGACAATGACAAACTCGAAGGGCACAATTCCACTCTTCGTGAATGGTACATCAGTAAAGTTCACCGATGGCATGGCACATGTTACCATCAATCAGCAACCCGCAATAGTCATAACTGATGGAACAGCTGTTGCTATTACTGATGGCACGACTACCAGCAATGGAAACAATGCTTTAGGCATGAATGGGGCGACCAACAGCCCTACGTTGACAGTGAACGGGGCAGTAGTACAGCTTACTCATGGGCAGACTCAGGTGAAGATCAATGGGCAAACCACGTTTGTCACAATCAGCGGCAACACGGTCACAATTACAGATGGCGCAATGAATACAGGCTATGGTCATCCTAGCCATTGGTAAGCTTAAATTTGCTACGCTTAATACAACTGAGCGTAGCAAGCACTACGTTCCCATCCTCGGTCGGTACTGGATTGCCTCCGCCACGTGGTTCGCCGCAATCGTCTCGCTTTCCGCTAAATCCGCGATGCTCCTCGCCAGTTTTAGCACCCGGTGAAACGCTCGCGCTGATAGATGTAACTGTTGCATCGCCGCCTTGAGCAATTTCTCGGCTGAGGGGTCGACCGTGCAGAAGTCGCGCACCTCCGCCGGTCCCATCTCCGCATTGCACGTCAGTTTGGTTCCTGTGAAACGCTGCAACTGCCGCTCTCGTGCCGCTTGTACCCGCGCTCGTACCGTCGCAGAGTCTTCCACCTTGCGCTTATCGGCTAGCTTCTCATAATCGACACGCGGCACCTCCACATGGATGTCGATACGGTCCAGCAACGGTCCACTAATCCGCTTCTGATAGCGTGTGATGGCCGTTACCGAGCACGTACACTCGCGTATCGGGTCGCCGTAGTACCCACAGGGACACGGATTCATCGAAGCCACCAGCATAAAATTTGCGGGATAGGTGATCGTGCCCTGCGCTCGTGAGATCGTCACGACCTTATCCTCAAGCGGTTGGCGCAATACCTCCAGCACATTTTGCCCAAACTCCGGTAGCTCGTCGAGAAATAGTACACCCCGGTGTGCCAAACTTATCTCGCCTGGACGCGGTATCCGTCCTCCACCCACCAGTCCAGCATGACTCGTTGTATGATGTGGCGCTCGAAACGGGCGTTGCAGAACTAGTGGAACATCGGTCGGCAACATTCCACTGACACTATATATCTTGGTCACGTCCAGAGCCTCTTGTATGAGCATTCGAGGTAGGATTGAGGGCGTGGTTCGTGCAAGCAGTGTCTTACCAGAGCCGGGAGGACCACTCATCAAAATATTATGTCCACCGCTTGTCGCTACCTCCAATGCGCGTTTAACATGTTCCTGCCCCCGCACCGACGACATATCGTGCGTGTACATTGCCTCTTTTGTATGATCCAGCAGATTGGGGTCTCGCGTATATGGCTCTATGAGTTTGAGACCGTTGAGATGCGCCACTAACTGCCCCAATGACTCAACCGGGTATACTCTGACACCTTCAATCAGTGTCGCCTCGATCGCATCTATCGCGGGCACAAAAACGGCACCGACACTCTTTTCGCGTGCCAGTGCCACCATCGGTAAAATACCATTTGTGTGCCGCAGGGTTCCATCGAGCGAGAGTTCGCCGAGGAAGAGTGCACTTGTCAGTTCTTCGTTCGGATTAATTTGCCCCGACGCAAAGAGTATGCCTATCGCTATGGGCAGATCATAGGCAGGTCCCTCCTTACGCAGATCGGCAGGTGCGAGATTAACCGTGATATGCTTGTAAGGAAAAAGGCATCCACTATTCTTTATAGCGGACCTCACACGTTCCTTTGCCTCGTTGACGGCGGCATCGGGGAGTCCAACAATGGCAAAGGCCATCATGCCATTTGTAATATCGACCTCAACCTCTACCAATGCACCGTCAAGTCCAATAATTGCACAACTTCGCGCCATCGCAAGCATAAGTTATTACCTTCCTTATTAATAGTTTCGGAAGTATTATGCATGAATGACAATAAAAATGCAAGTCTATAGCTAGAATGTTTCAACTAAAAGTGGGAGCCAGAAGTTAATACAATTACTTCTTGTCCAGATGTTAGTGGAGTATCCATACCGCTCGTTCCACCAATGATCACATTGCTCACAAATATCTTGACATGCTCTCGAAGATGACCCTGTTCCGTACATAAGCGCTCCCATACCGTGGGATGTTGCTCTTTCAATACCGCCAACAGTTCGCCCACTGTATCGGCCTGCAAAACAATCTGACTTTTCCCACCGCTATAGGCGCTTAAGGTCGAGGGAAGACGTAAGGTAACAGATGCCTTTTCTTCAATATCCATATGCTCTTTCATCCTCGTGTCGCACTACATATTTGCTAGTTATTTTGTACCATAATATGTATACGATGCCACGCGTTATTCATATACCCTTTGAAATTCCACACCTGCTCAACTCGCTGCGGTTGCGTACGTCCCAGTGTATCCCATGCTCGCACGATCACTTGCTGCGGACCTGCTGGCAGTTCGAGCATCACTTCCCAAAAGCACCACGACCATGCCTGTTGCGCTTGCAGTGTTGCCTCTACCCAGTTCTGTCCTTCGTCACACGATACCTCGACACGTTCGATTGGGGCGTTATGCTGACTTACCGCATACCCCTGTACAACTATCTGCCCCGTTTCGCAGATGTCACCGTCCTGTGGTTGGCAGATTACGGCGTTGAGTGGAAGTTCATCGAGCATTGTACCATTATTCCAATCAACGGTCTGCGCGTCAATATGTGGGGGAAAAAGTTTGTAGGCATGCGCCTGAAAATAATTTGTCGAAGGTGTTTGTTGCACATGAATCGCGCCCAGCCACTTGACACTGCGCGCGCCAATATAGCCCGGAACCACAACGCGTAGAGGAAAACCATGTGCGGGTGGTAACGCCTCCCCATTCATCTCATAGGCCAACAATACGTCCGCCACTTTCCCCAACGGAATCGAGCCTCCAAAGCCCACCTGCTCCCCATGACGCCATACCTCGTCCAATCCTTGAAACGCGATATGTAAGGCCCCATCTTGCACACCCGCTCTATCCAGCACGGTTGACAGGGGTACACCACGCCATTTTGCATTGCCTATCGGCTCGGCCCCCCACGGGAGTTCTTGAGGAATCGCTTTTACCTGCGCCATCTCAGTACGTCGAATTCCCGCGCACTGCATCAATACCGTCTCCGTTACCGCTGGCATCGCTTTCAGCTCCTCCAGCGTTAACTCCAGTGGCCGCTCGACCAGTCCTGTAACGGTAAGACGATAGCCAGCAGGGTCTATAGTGGGAATAGCACCGTGGTTACGCACAAAGAAATGGTCCTGCGGCGTGATATATGTTTGACGTAGCGCGGGAAGTGGCATACCAGCATTGAGTGGCTCATCCTGGTGTATCACCATTTTAGGATGCTTGTGCAATAGTTTCATATATTTACCTTTAGCTTATTTTTAAAAATTATAGCATGTTCGTCTGTTTCTCAAAGGTCATCCTTACAGGCGAAGCACGAAACTCCGAGTCCTTTCGATGGCGTCGCTCACTGTCTGCACTATCCTCGCCCCCTCCTGCAAAAGTTCGCCGACGAGGTTCTCCGCTTCACCACCAGTATAATCACGCGCCATTATACCCGTCTGCTGTAAACCGTCTTCCGTTTCTAGCACAGTTTCAGGAGACGCAAGCAGTACAATCGGCAGTCCCCGTTTCGCCACTCCAACCGCCTCCCGCAGTAAAGCAACGTTGCCAGGACCAATCGGCGCCGGACATACAATCAATAGCACTACCTGCTCGAGCTGCTTTCGCATCTGCTCTAATGCCTCCTCTGACATCAGCGCGTACGGTTGCTCTACAATCACCCGTTCGGCCAAATGCAGTGCTAACACATAATCACTATCGCCAATATTGAGCGGCCCAACACTAAACGGAATATGTTCATCCGCTAGAGCACGCATCATCACCTCACCGGAACCACCTCCAGCTATCAGATGTACAACAGCTTTCCGCTTAGAATCGTCATCCCGTTCTCCAACGTCAGGTGGCAGGACACTCAAATGCGTAGCCCCCCGCAGAATGCCCACCCGCACATCTACTCCATACACGCGACTCAACAGATTTGGCTCCAATACCTCTGCGGGAGTCCCGTCAGCAACAATACCTCGCTGGAAGAGCAGCAGTCGCGGAAAATAGCGCGAGGCCAGATTCAGGTCATGCATTGCCGCGATCAGCGTGACGCCGCGCTCTCTGTTCAATCGTTGTACCAGTTCGAGCGTCTCGATCTGATATTTGATATCAAGGTGTGAGGTAGGCTCATCGAGCAACAACAGCGATGGTTCCTGCGCTAGAGCCATTGCGATCATTACCCGTTGCCGCTCACCACCACTCAACTCGTTAAAGATGCGCCCTGCAAAGCCCATTATGCCCGCAGCCCGTAGTGCATCCTCAACAACTGCCGCATCATGGCGCGTTCTCTCACCAAAAAACGATTTGACAAAGGGTGTACGCCCAAGACTTACCATTTGCTCCACAGTGTATGCAAACGGCATATGTAATTCCTGCGGCACAACCGCGACGCGCTGCGCCATCCCTCGTCGTCCCCATTGCTGCAGCGTCCGGCCCTCTAGCCCTATGCTGCCTTGCTGTGGAATGAACAAACCGCTCATTAAACGTAAGAGTGTTGTCTTGCCAGAGCCATTTGGACCAAGTAAGCCGACCATCTCACCTTTACGTATCTGTAATGATACGTCATAAAGAAGGGGCTTATTCCCATAACCAAAGGTGATATGTTGCACATCCATGAGTAAGGAAGTATCGCCCTCGGAGCGCTGTAACTCTACCATGTGTAGTCTCGCTTATTACGCCGCAGCAAAAACAGGAAAAATGGCGCACCAACTAGTGCAGTAAAGATGCCAACAGGGAGTATCGTGCCTGGAATAAGCACACGCCCTAGTAGGTCGGCAAGAACAAGAAAGATAGCTCCACCCAGCGCGGCTGTTGGCAGCAAAAAACGATGCTTTGGTCCCAGCAATAATCGCATCACATGAGGCGTCACCAATCCCACGAAGCCAATCAACCCACTAATGGAAACGGCTGCCGCCGTCAACAACGAGGCCACCATCACTACAACAAATTTGTACCATTCAACTCGTATCCCTAAATGCGACGCGCTTTCTTCACCCAACGCAAACACATCTAGTACATTCGCAAAACTTAATGAGAGGAACA
>CAXTCR010000014.1:0-32481 GCA_964242555.1 uncultured Ktedonobacteraceae bacterium | reverse complement strand
AGGGCGCCCGCTGCCTGTAGCATTCCCCGAATGCGGCTCGGGGACGCCCCTCCCATATACGAGCGCCATGTATAGTAGGGTTAGTCCCCTTGTAGGCGTCCATTGGTTTCGCTACATTCTACCGCATACGCAAGCTCTTTGCGCACCTCGTTATCCACTTCGGTCTCCGTAGCCATTTGCAACGCTCCCATAGCTTCCTCACCACCAATTTGCCCTAGTGCCCACGCAGCGTGCCCCCGTATCAAGGCTTCATCATCGTGCAAGGCTTTTATGAGCGCAGGAACCGCACGTACATCTCGGCTATTACCCAGCGCGACGCACACGTTCCGCAGCAATCCCCGTCGCTTGGTGCGCTTAATAGGGCTACGTCGAAAACGTTCGCGAAATTCCTCTTCGGTTATGGCAAGTAACCCGATCAGGTCAGGCTTGCGCCCTATCGTGTTGCGCGGCTGAAACACCACATGATGCCGGAATTGTGCTTGGGTGTGTACACCCAACCGTCTCTCAGCAACCTTATTAACCGGACACACCTCCTGACAGATGTCACAGCCAAAGATGAGATTGCCCATCAGAGGACGCAGTTCGAGCGGAATACTTCCACGCAGTTCGATAGTTAGAAACGAGATACAGCGTGGCGTATCCAGTTCATATGCATTAGGCAGTGCTCCCGTCGGACATGCATGTAGACAGATCTCACAGCTACCACAATTTGCCCTGAGTGGCGCATCCTCCTCCAATGTCAGATTGGTAACAATCTCGGCCAGAAAGACCCAAGACCCCCAGCCTTTTGTCAAGATATTGGTGTTCTTGCCGTACCAACCCAGTCCAGCCCGTTGCGCAACGGCACGATCCACCATGCGTCCTGTATCGACAAACAGACGCGTTTCAACCCCCTCGCCGATCTCAGTACGCGCATACTCGCGCAACCATTCCGCGAACTGCTGTAACTTGGGCTTGATAATTTCGTGATAGTCTTCACCCCATGCGTAGCGCGAGATGCGCCCACTGAGAGTATCCTCGTCTACCTCTTGCTCCGGCTCGTCCGGCACAAGATAGGTCATAGCAAGCGAGATAATCGAGCGCGCCTCCGGTAACAGAGCATCAGGATGACACGAAACATCAGCGCGCTCTGCAGTAAACCACGGCAAGCCATCCATGAGTCCTTGCGCAATGCGTTCTTTGATGATTCGCTCGGCCTCTGGAAAATCGTCCGCCGATGTTATACGAGCGATATCGAAGCCGAGCGAGTAAGCGTATTCTTTGATTGTATGTGTAGAAAGCATCGAAGTCAGTTTGTAATGTCGCGTCGTAAGCTGATAAAGATCGATAAGCCGATAAACAACGCAAGGTACACAAAGAGCACGATAAACGCGTGTAGGTTTGATAACGTACTTGCACTGTTGTTGCCTAAAAAGTACTGCGATTGATTTTGTAACAACGCCCCAATATTGCTGCTAATAAAGTAGTCAGGAATAGCTTTCAGAAAATCCCCAAATGGACCTCGGACGATCAACGCAACCACAGTGAGGACTCCTGATAATACTGATTCGAGAACCCACCAGACAAGTGCACCAGCAACGCCAGCTGCCGTCGCACGTCCAACCGTTGACAGGAACAGCGAAAGCATCGTGTACACAAACAGACCAAGCATTGCGACGAGCGCATACAACACCATATGGCTTAGTCCACCATTATTGACAAAGCTCGTATCGGTCGCGATACCCGAGAGGAGGTTAAGTAAAGCGCCCGTCACCAGACCAATAAGCACAATAAAGATGAAGCCAACGATGATACAAATCAGAAGTGTCCCTATCTTCGCCAGCAAGTATTGTAGCCGCGTCGGACCACGAGTAGACATTAAACGCACAGTGCCAACGCTATACTCACCTCCCACAATTGTACCAGCAATGATAACCAGCAGGACCAGCCCCACCACATCGATGACCTGAACGGCTGCGTATAGCGAAATCGGCAGGCGAAGTGGCGTTGATGTACTGCGCAGTTGCTCCTGTCTACTCTGCTCCGCTTGTGCTAGCTCTGCCTGCGTCGGTTGATGATCGAGACAAGGTTGACCATTTGGATTCGTCGCGCTTTGTGGATCGCGTACCGATGAACATTGCGGCGGTAGAAAAAGCGACGCCGGCGCATTTAGAGAATACAATTCTCCCAGCGATAGCGCAAGAAAGACGAGGACCATAAGTGAGACGCCAATGATGCTTAACACCTTCGACATCGGGCGACGCCTGAATTTGTAGAGTTCAACGCCAATCAAACGGAACAACACACTCGCGAAATCGAGCCTGCCCATTACAACCGTATCGGTACGTGCCTGCGCAGGCATTGGTGTTGGCTGTTCGTGCACGGTAGGAATTGTGCTCATCGTGTATCTCTCTTTCCACCACTCGGTAATTCAGAGCCAGGAAATCCAGGAACGGGAGGGTACTGTATAGGTGGTGCATCTGCTAGCGCCGCCATACCGATACGCGGCTCTTGCCCCGGTTGTGACGGCTGTCCCGTCAATTGCAAGAAAATCTCTTCAAGACTGCCCTCCCTCGGACGCAATTCAGCGGCAAAAAGATTTTGCCGCGCAAGCAGTGCATTGATCTCCGCCGAACGCGCAACAGGAGCGTCGACCAGCAATAGCATCTGGTTTTCACGACTCCTCTGGACACTCACTTGTGTAATCCAATTCGCCCCCTGTGTCTGTGCTCGCTGGAGTATGTTCTGCGCATAGAGCGTTTCATCTTCTCTACTCAACCTCACCTCGACCCGCTCACGTGTACGCATCAATTCGTTCACGTTGCCCTGTTTCACCAGATTGCCCTTTTGCAGAATAGCGACACGGTTACATACCTGCTGTATTTCATACAGAATATGACTTGAGATGAAGATTGTTTTCCCAAGCGACGACAAACGTTGAATCAACTGGCGTATCTCGAAAACGCCTGCCGGATCAAGACCGTTGGTTGGCTCATCAAGCAAAACCAATTCAGGGTCCGTGAGCAGTGCCGCCGCGATACCCAGCCGCTGCTTCATGCCAAGCGAGTATTTGCGATATGCCAGCTTCTCATAGCTGCGTAGCTCGACGATTTCTAGCACCTCGGCCAGACGACGGTCATTTGCCGGACCGGAGACCATGCCTGAAGCTGCGGCAATTACGCGCAGGTTATCAAGGCCAGAGAGATAGGGATAAAAAATTGGCATTTCCACAATCGCCCCGATACGTTGTAGAATAGCAGGCAGTTGATATGCGTTGTCCATGCCAAACATAATGACGCGTCCAGCCGTTGGACGAATCAACCCAAGCAGCATACGAATAGTGGTGGTCTTGCCGGAACCATTTGGTCCTAGAAAGCCAAACACATCGCCGCGCATCACCTGCAAGTGCAGGTCATTGACCGCGACCAAATTTCCAAAAACTTTTGTCAACCGGCTTGTACTGATAATCGTATTATCATCATACTGGAGAACATTATCGTCCACTACGGTCTCCTTTTCCAGATGTATATCTTTCTCGCTCGTCCCTATAAGCAATACGTTCAGTTGAAAGTGGAGTTGCTCCTTTGGGACAAACACCTTCTCAAAGTAAGACAATGGTATAGAGTAACAGGCGTACCTCTATTCAATAGAACGCGTTGGTAGAGTAATATAAAAACTCGACCACTGGAATTACAGGAGTGCCACGTATGAATTCCCAGAACACAAATCCCTATGACTCACAGGATTACAATGCACAAGCTCTACCTTACATTCCATATGCCGTGTCAGATGAAAATGCATCCTCATCTTATAACGAACAGCCAAACATACCATCCAATGAAGTCTATGTGCCTACACCTTCAGACTACGAAAATACTCCTCCATACACCCAAGTCGCGGCAGTATCACCAAACACCGATACACTCGCCCCATCAAATACAACGCTCACCGCTCCGCCTCGTAAAAAGCAACGACTCTGGCTCTGGCTAAGTATCGCGGCACTTTTTGTACTCGTTGCAGGTGTCTCCTCATTTATGCTGTTGTCCTACCTGAATCGTTCGACACCTGCCAGGACGCTTGATACATTTTGCACAGCCCTGCAACAAGGGAAGTATCAGACCGCATACGACCAGTTTACGCCATCTATGCAAACCAATTTTACAGAACCTCAGTTCGCGACACTCCTCTCAAGCGATAGCGTCGCCGTCTGCTCACATGGAGCAGTGAGCGAAAATGGAACCAGTACAACGACAGACTTACACCTGTATCATAGTAAATCAAAGGGCATCAACAACGATAGAGTGGTCGTTATTAAGGACAGCCACAATCAGTGGAAGATTAACGACATTCAGAAAGTGTCGTAACCGCTGCTTTGATGTGCTAATAGACAACTTGATGCACTCATGTTACACTCGTATAAGTTCGTGTTATTTTTGGAGGAAGAATTCATGGATGCATCACTACATGGACCCTTTGGACGTATTGATCTTGCGTCTGATACCCTGACAATTGGGCGCAAACCCGAAAATAAACTTGTACTTGCCGACGCAAAAGCTTCTTCACGCCATGCAGAAATTCGCTCTGCTGACAATGGATATACAATCACTGATCTTGGTAGCACAAATGGAACGTTTGTCAATGAGCAGCAGCTTCGTCCCAATGAGCCTCAACAGCTGAACTCAGGTGATACAGTCCGTATTGGAGATACGCGCTTTAGCTATGAGGGAGGCCAGACCGCACAGGTAGACTCAACGGTCTACGAAAAAGGAGCAGGCGCAGCATATGCTCCAACGGTCGCGGCACCACCCGCAAATACAGCTTATGGGAGAGGACAACAGGATAACCAACCCCTTGCGCAAAATTCACCACCAGCCTATGAACAACAACCTGCATATCCACCTCCACCTGTCTATGCGCAACCTAATCAGGCATATCCCGCACAACCAGCCGGTCCCTATGCGTATCCTCCTGCAACCGCTCCCAAAAGGAGCAATCGCACATTATTCATTATACTTGGATCAGTTGTTGGTGGCCTCGTCCTGCTGTGCATCCTTGCCAGTGTTCTTGTGGCTATAACGCGCTCTACTCCTGAGAAGACACTCACCGCCTACTGCGATGCCGTTAAAAGCGGCGATTATCCAACTGCATACAATCAATACGCAAAAAATATTCAACGTCAGGTCAGCGAGGCTCAGTTTGAGTCTGTCTTCAATAATATTAAAATCACCGGTTGCTCCGTCAGCAATACAAGCGATGACGGCACTGTTGGTATGGGTACGATTTCCTTCGTCACGGACAAGGGGTCAAGCGGGGTCGACGACTACCGCCTTATTCAAGAGAACGGTGTATGGAAAATTAGTAACGAAACCGCACGGAAATAACGTACGTGGAGGCAACAGGACTTTGCTCTGTTGCCTCCACGTACGTTATCCCCACATAGGTATCTGCATGCCCATTTCTCGCGCATGGGTGATAGCCTCATCATAGCCAGCGTCAACGTGACGCATAACACCCGTACCAGGATCGTTTGTAAGCACACGTTTGAGACGCTCGGCTGCCTCCGGCGTACCGTCGGCCACAATTACCTGACCAGCATGCATTGAATAGCCGATGCCAACACCACCTCCATGATGTAACGACACCCACGTAGCACCTGAAGCTGTATTTAGAAGCGCGTTCAAAAGTGGCCAATCGGCTATCGCATCGCTCCCATCCTTCATCGCTTCGGTCTCTCGATACGGAGATGCGACGGAGCCACTGTCAAGGTGATCACGCCCAATCACAATCGGGGCCTTGACGATGCCCTTCGCAACAAGTTCGTTAAAAGCTAACCCAGCTTTATCGCGTTGTCCATAACCTAGCCAGCAAATACGAGCGGGCAAGCCCTGAAAGTGTATCTTCTGACGCGCAAGCGTGATCCAACGTCTTAACGCGATGTCCTCTGGGAAAAGATCGAGAATTGCCTCGTCGGTACGATAAATATCCTCCGGGTCGCCCGAGAGCGCAACCCAGCGAAATGGCCCCTTCCCTCGACAAAACAGAGGTCGAATGTATGCTGGCACAAAGCCCGGAAAATCCAGTGCGTGTTTCTCGCCAGCTGCTAACGCTTGACCGCGTAAATTGTTGCCATAATCAAAAACGATCGCCCCCCGCTCCCGCATCTGGAGCATCGCCCGAACATGAGCAACCATCGAGGCTGTCGAACGTCGAACATATTCCTGGGGATCCTTGCTTCGTAACTCCTCAGCCTCGCTTAGGGATACACCGGCAGGTGTATAGCCATTCAAAGCATCATGTGCCGAAGTTTGATCCGTCACCATATCAGGAATGATATTCCGTCGCACAAGTTCGGGATATATCTCCGCCGCATTTCCAATAAGTCCAATTGATAACGCTTGTCCTTGCTCACACGCCTCGCGTACTTGGTGTAGCGCCTCGTCAAGTGTGCTCGCGATTTGGTCACAATACCCTGTGTCGAGTCGGCGTTGGATATGGTGTTGGTCAACCTCAACGGCTAAACACACGCCCTCATTCATGGTCACAGCGAGGGGTTGTGCTCCACCCATACCCCCAAGCCCTGCCGTTAGCACAAACTTGCACTTGAGTGTACCTCCATAATGCAAGCGCGCCGCCTCTGCAAACGTCTCATAGGTCCCCTGTACTATGCCCTGTGAGCCAATGTAAATCCAGGAGCCTGCCGTCATCTGCCCATACATGGTCAGCCCAAGTGCCTCAAGCCGCCGAAATTCGTCCCACGTTCCCCAGTGAGGCACAAGGTTAGAGTTGGCGATTAGGACGCGTGGAGCATCTGTATGCGTACGAAAAATACCCACCGGTTTGCCCGATTGCACCAGTAGTGTCTCGTCGTTCCCTAAACTCCGTAGCGAACGCACAATGGCATCGAATGCTTCCCAGGAGCGCGCCGCCCTACCAGACCCACCATAGACCACGAGGTCGTCCGGTCTCTCGGCAACCTCTGAGTCCAGGTTGTTCATCAGCATACGCAGCGCAGCCTCTTGTTGCCATCCCTTACACGAGAGCGTTGTGCCTCGTGGAGCACTCACTGGACGTGGACCCGAATGTGCTACGTTTTCTATCTCTGACATACTACCGTGTTCCTTTCACTCTGCTTAAAACGTATTTATACAATATAAAAATAATGTCTGCGTTTGATGCGACATTTGTAGGGAGCCATGTTTCCCGCCCGTACATTTTCATCTGGCACAGTATCGCCTCCTATCTCTTATGCATTCTGCACACATTATAGTATTAATCAGAGAGGCACTTCGTGGTATGGATATGCAAGCACTTGTCGTTGGGGTGGAAGAGTATCTCCAACAGCAGCAGACCCGCTACATCAATGAACTGCGAGAGGTCTGCGCAATCGATTCTGACAGTCATAATAAAGCCGGAATTGATGCCGTTGCATCGTATTTCGCGAATAGAATGACCAATATCGGCATGGATGCCACCCTTGTGGAACAGGAGCAATGGGGCAATGATTTGATCTGTACAGTGCAGGGCGAGGGCAAAGGCTGCGTTCTACTTCTTGGTCACATGGACACGGTCTACCCCATAGGCACTGCGGCTCGTCGTCCTGTACGCGTCGAAAATGGCATTGCCTATGGTCCAGCCGTGATCGATATGAAGGGCGGCATTTTGTTGGGCATTTACGCAATCGAGGCAATGCTTGCCCTTTCCTATCGTGCCTTTGGTGAAATCCGCTTTCTCTGTGTTTCAGACGAAGAAATCAGCGTTCGGCATTCGCTGGAACTTATGCGTGCAGCTTGCGAAGGATGTAATGGCGCCTTGGTATTAGAGGCAGCCCGCGCCAATGGCGATATTGTCAGCGCTCGTAAAGGGAATGCCTGGTACACCCTTACCGCGCAGGGTCGCTCTGCCCACGCCGGTGTCGAGCCAGAGAAGGGACGCAATGCTATCCTGGAGATTGCCCATCAAACGCTTCAGCTCACAAGCATCAATGGCTGGCGTGAAGGCGTTGCGATTAACGCTGGTATCATTTCGGGTGGGAGTGCCACAAATGTTGTGCCAGAGTCAGCAATGGCTCGCTTCGATCTGCGCTTTCTACGCAACGAGGACCGGCTCGCAACCGAGGCACGCTGGCACGAACTACTCAAAAAACATTGCGTCGCCGATGTTGAAACAACGCTTATGCTGGAGCCAGACCCTCGCAACCCTATGACCCTCACCCCCGCAAGCAAAGAAATGGTGCGGACCGCGAAAGGGCTAGCGTCTACCCTTGGCTTCCCTCTCTCCGATACAACAACTGGCGGTGCATCTGATGGGAGTTTCGCGACCGACTACGGCATACCCACGCTCGATGGTCTAGGTCCGATTGGCGGACGCGATCACAGCCCATATGAATACCTCTTGCTCGATAGTGTCACGCCACGTGGTGCACTGCTTGCTGGGTTGATCGCGCATGTCGGTGCATAGAGCGGCCTCATGCGTACAAAATAAGCATTGTTCGCTGTTCCCACTCTATGCTATAATCTGATAAGGAAAATTATCTTTAAGCCTGCGTCTACACGCATTATACGTGTATCTATAAAGAGCACTTATACATCCCTTAAAGCATGCACATGGGGATATTTATCGGCATAATACAACAATGCTATCCCCCAATCCCTACTCGTCGAGTTAGAGTGGACTCTTCCGATGAGAGGGATTGCAACAGGAAAGGACCTGAACATGTTTGATCCCGATAGCGATTTGGAAGCACGATATCAATCGGTTGCCGTGACTCCCGACTGGTATCAGACAAATATTCCCTGTCAGGTGGGCTGTCCCGCACACACGGACGTTTCCACCTATATCGGCCTGATTTCACAAGCTCGTTTCGACGAGGCGTATCTACTTAACCGTAAAGCCAACGTTGTTCCCGGTGTGCTGGGTCGCACCTGCGCCCGCCCCTGTGAGCCAGTGTGTCGTCGCAACAAGGTCGATGGCAAACCTATTGCTATCTGCTGGCTGAAGCGCGCCGCCGCCGATCATCGTGAATATCGCCATCACGCCGAGAAGCCACCAATCACAAAGGATAAAAAGATTGCCGTCATCGGTGCTGGCTCCGCGGGCCTTGCCTGTGCTCGTGACCTGCGCGAGATGGGCTATCCCGTCACCATCTACGAGCAGTATCCAACTGCAGGCGGCGTCATGGTCAACGGCATTCCGACCTGGCGCTTGCCTCGCGATATCATGCGCGAAGAGTGCGACGAGTACATGGAGGACATCGGCGTCGAGGTCAAGTATAACGTTCGTGTTGGACGCGACGTTCAGGTCAAAGACCTGCTCGCACAGTACGACGCAGTATACATTGGCGCCGGTTGTTACATCCCTAACCCGCTTGCTGGTCCAGACAACAAAGTCATTCCCGGCGCGGACCTCAAGGGCGTTATCGACGGGATTCGCTTACTGGAAAAGACAAACTATGGCGAACCAGCGTACATCGGTAAGCGCGTCGCCATTCTTGGCGCAGGTTTTACCGCTCTCGACTGCTGCCGTACCTCTATTCGCTTCGGTGCGGAAAAGGTATACGTTATATACCGCCGCTCCAAGGAAGAGCAACCCTCCGACGAGTATGAGGTTGATGAGGCCATTCTTGAGAACGTCGAGTTCATGTATCTCGCGACACAGACCGAGGTCCTCACAAAAGATGGCATTCATGCTAGTGGCGTGCGCTTCGTACGCAACAAACTTGGTGATCCCGATGCAGGTGGCCGCCGCCGCCCTATCCCAATCAAGGGCAGTGAGTTTGATCTCGAAGTCGATACCATTGTACCGGCCTTCGGTCAGTATAGCGATGCCTCCTGGTTGCAGGCGGAGGAGCTAGGCTTAGAGGTCAACAAATACGGCATTCCTCTGGTCGACTTCGACTCTTGGATGACCAACGTCCCCAAACTGTTCGCCGGTGGTGACTACACACAGGGTTCGCGCAACTTGATCTCCGCGATTGGTGATGGCCGAGACGCCGCCGCCGCTATCAACCGCTACCTTGGTGGCGTCGATAAGCCAGCAGAGGCAGCCGAGGAAGTCGAGCTTCCCGATTACCGACGCGGTTTTGTTGATAACTACGAGTCCATCGGCCACCAGTTGATACCCTCACTGCCATTGAAGGACCGCTATAGCAACACCCGCGAGGCTGAAACCGGTTACACGGCGGAACAGGCAGTTATCCAGGCTCGACGTTGTTTGCAGTGCCAGTTGAATATCATGATCGATCCCTCGATCTGTATCCTGTGTTCTGCCTGTGTCGACATCTGCCCCTATGACTGCATTAGCATGGAAGGTCTGTCTCGCATCGTCAAGAGCGATACAATGCATCAACTCACCGAAAAGTGGGAGGGTGGCGCTGATATGATCATTGACGAAGAGAAGTGCATTCGCTGCGGCCTTTGTGTTGTTCGCTGTCCTACCGATGCCATCTCAATGGTACAATTCGAGGTCTCCAGCCCCAATGATCGCTGGACCGTCTCGAAAATTCCAATGCTGAACGTTCGCTAGCTGTCTACACACATAAAAAAACATGCTTTTGAGTTGAATGCCCAAGAGCATGTTTTTTTATGCGTCTGGATATCTAACCAATATTCCTATTTAGTTGCGCTAAATGCGTTCAATAGAGATAATACATCATGCCAAATCAATAGTGAAAAGGATACGTCACAATGTCTATTCCTCCTCTACATAGATTTATAGCCCTCGTCGCACTTGCTCTTTGCCTGTGCACACTGGGCGCATGTGGTGGTTCAGGCGACACCAACGCAGGTGAAGCGACGCCAACCGCAAAAACTCCTGCCTCCAGTACCACCAGCATTGTGGTCACGTCCGTCGTAAGTACTCCCGGTGTCGGTCCAACCGTTATTCTCTCACCAACACCAATTCCTGGTGGAAATGCTAAAAGCCAGCAAATTGTTCTTTCAGACCGCACGCTGATTATAAACGATGTTACTAAAGGTACCGGTTCAGACGCAAACTCGACAGCGATCAGTATGACGATGACGATGAAGAATACAGGCGCGAAAGCGATTACAAATTCTCCAAATTTCTACTCGCTCTTTGGGGCCGAGGGTGACGCTTTTGGCTTATCCGCTAACACTACAGGAAGTTTCTTCGGCTCCATCGACGCCAGTAATTCACGCAACGGCACCATCGTCTTTCAAGTTCCGACAGGAGCCACCAAATCGCTCAAACTCTTCTTCCGTTCGGATGTGGCAAACGAAAGCGTTTTTATCCCGCTGACAGTTTAAAATGTTCCCACTTATAGTTCTCCTACTACGCTCTATCATGCAATACTATATAGTAAGAGAATTATAAGCAAATGTTAAGGAATTGTAAAAAGAAAGATAAGAAACCTTGACTTTTTCCGTGATTTCTAGCAAGATAATAAGAAGCCTTAATATGCGAGAGAAGTACGACAAATAAGACGTAGTATATCTTGTAGAACAAGGCGAATAGACCACACATTAGCGCTATATCTTTTCTAATTCACGCACTGTCGTTGACTGCATACTACAGTCAGGCGTCGTCAATGACTATACTTTGCGAAAAGATATATTTGAGTTCTGCAAGGAGCTATTGATGGTGCGACAAGACTGGTCGGATGATGATCTTGCCCACGGATTGCATGAGCAAAATCCAGATGCTCTGGAGACGCTCATTGCTCGCTATTCGCGAGAATTGTTCTATTTTATTCGTCTGGTGTTGGATGGCATAGGTGTTGCCCAGGATGCCGAAGAGTGCGTCAATGATCTCTTCGTAGCAGCATGGCAAGAAATCAACTCCTTTGACCCGGCACGAGGCACGTTACGCACCTGGCTTACCATGCGTGCTAAGTATATAGCTCTAGACCGGCGTCGACAGCTATGCCGTCGTCAAGTACATAATACGCAGTTGGCCGACGAAAACCGCCAATGGTCTTCGTCTGATACCTATGGAAATCGTAAAAACTTTGGCTGGGGCGGCTATGAGAGCGAAACTCGCGTTATGCTCCCCCCCCATCCAGAAGCAAATATGGAAACTTTGCTAGAACAGAGCGAGAGGCGCGAAGAACTGCGCCTCGCCTTGGCGACGCTGCCGGAGCTTGACCGTTATCTGATCTATCAACGCTATTTTAAGTTCGCCAGCACAGAAGAACTTGCGACAAAAACTGGTCTGACACGCCACGCAGTAGACACTCGGCTTTGGCGAGCACGGAAAAGCTTACGTGAGGCGCTCAAGGAGCATGCACATGAGTATGAGCGAATTTGAGAATGAACATGCATGGGACAATCTAAATATTGATTCCGCCTTGCTACTCAAACAGGAATTTGGACTACCCGACGACTTTACCGCCGAAGACATTGCCTTCGCCCAAGAGATGGAGTCCTTGTTCTCTCCTGAGCAGGAGGAAATGCCGCCTCTCTTTGTGCAAACTATCTTGGACGTGGAGAATCCACAATTTGGAGCAACGGGTAAATCATTCGAGTATAAAACACAGGCCCATGTCTTCCGTCGCCTGAGGCTGCGTCGACGCCTCTTCTCACGAGGTAGCTTTCCCATCGTGTCCCTGCCATCGCCAATCTTAAAACCGTCCCGTTCAGTAGTCGCGTTGCTCGCGGCCTGCTTGCTATTCGTCGTATTTACAATGGTCGCAACTGGCCCATCGTTTGCCTCCGGTCTGAGTATGTTGCTCTCGGGCCATCATAGTGGTGTATTGCTAGTGAATAGCTATCCGCATGCTTCTCCACCCAAACCAGGGAATATAGCTGCAAATACTTCTCCTTCGTACTCAAATCAGCAAAAAATTACGTTGCTTGAGGCTCAACAGCGCCTTGAGTTTCAGATTTATCGCCCAATAACGTTGCCGGACTACTATAGCCTCAATGCAATACGTCTCTACCAAGGTCTTGACCAAACCTGGGTTGATGGACCCGCGCTAGAACTGGAATACACCTATGCACGTCAGGGGGGCACATCACACGGTACAGGCAAAATCTCCGTTTTCGAATTTAAACCACAGGGACAGGTCCTGCAAGTTGTGCAGCGTGGAGCCGCTCATGCCCTGAAGCTCGGAGCTGATAACCAGAATCAAGCAGTCTATGTCGACGGTCAATGGGTTCGCATCAATAAGTTCGCTATACCTAGCTGGAGATACGGCAGTCGCAGCGAGATCATCTATGAGCACAATGGCGTCATCTTTTGGATTGTCGGCGATCAACGCGATGGCATAGGCCAGCAAACGTTGCTGAACATCGCGAACTCGCTTCAAGCCTTCGATATGCGCGCCGTACATTTCGTTGGACGCATCAGCGATGTTACCGTGTCTTCCGACGACACCCACTGGCTCTTTGCCGATGATATGGTGTATGCGGGTGATCCTGATGGCAATTCGTTAGAAATCATTAGTGCCGACTTCCCATCGGTAAGCGTGCATACCACGCCTAGTACAACACATCATAAGTGACGATAAGGATGAGAGAATGGACTCCCGTGAAGAGGCTACCCTATCATATGCGCTTTGCATACGGTAGGGTAGCCCCTTCACGGAAGTCCATTCTCTTTTCAAATTTCACATGTCCCTGTCTCCTTCTGCTAGTATGCCTCACTGCATGCAGCACCACTCCCACTAACACACCACCATCCTCACATTCCACTCCACCCGTCTCGACACGCACATATCACGGAAGCATCACCTACGGGACAACACAATTCCCTATAAGCGCCAATCCCCTGTTTGCGAGTTCTAGCGCCGATTTTGCACTGAATACCGCCCTCTGGGGACAACCAGTATTTTATGACCAGCAGTTTCATGTGCACGCCGATCAACTCACAGAGGTTCCCTTACCAGAAAATGGTGGAGTACAGGATGGTGGTAAGACAATTCTCCTGCACCTTCGCCATGACCTGTTCTGGTCTGATGGACAACAACTACGCGCAAGCGATTTCGCCTACTGGTGGCACCTTAACCAGGATACCAATACAGGCGCAACCACGAGAAGTGGCTATGACGCGATAGGCAGCATAGAGACACCAGACTTCTACACTGTTGTGCTGCATATGAAACACCCCTTCGGTCCTTATCTCTCCTATTTACCCTACGCCGCCCCCGAACATGCATGGAGCAAATTCCGTCCTATCGACTTGCAAAATCAGTCGTCGATCTTCTTGGCACCACAAGTGACGAGCGGCCCATATGCAGTAAAAAGCATACAAGATGGGCAAAGCTACACGCTTGTCCCCAACCCGCATTACAGGTCAAGCAGCTTTCGTGGCCCCTTCGCAGCAGAACTCATCTTTCACACCTACCCCTCGGCATCCAATCTTGTCGCGGCAGTACAGCAGCAGCTAGTTGACGTGACAACGGGATATACCGAAGACGATCTTCCCCTGCTTGCCCACTTACCCTCAAGTACAAAGCTCCTCGAAACTCCAGCCGCTGCATACGTACACCTTGAGTACAACAACGCTCAACCACTATTCGCTGATGTACGCGTTCGTCGCGCGATACAAGAAGCCATCAACGTCTGCGATCTGCTCAAGACTGTCCTGCATCAAACGAATTGCACTCGCCGCGCTACCCAAGTTGAGCCATTGCCTTCACTCTACTACGACGCAAAACTCGCCCCCACTCCCTATAATCCAGTTGCCGCTAAACAAATGCTCGCCGAGAGCGGTTGGCGTCTTGATGCTAACAACGTATTATCTAAGGATGGACGTACTTTTATACTCCGACTAGCCACAACACAATCCCCCTTACGCCTTGCGGTCGCGACTTACATTCAAAAAGCCCTTACCGTCTTAGGTATCAAGGTACAACTCAGTTCGTATTCCCTTAGTGATTTCTTTAATGGCTATACGAAGGGCGGTATCCTTGCAACTGGCGCTTTCGACATGGCATTGTTTACCTACGAAAATAGTCCCGAACCCGATGACCAGTATAATGTCTTTCACTCCTCGCAGATTCCAACCGCCGACTCACCCGCATTGGGCAACTACGCTCGTGTTAACGATTCGGTAATAGACGCTGCCCTCTTACAAGGACGCAACACAACGGACTTTACAGCTAGGGTCACAGCCTACCACACCTTTCTCCAGAGGCTCGCCCAGCAAGTTTATGTGATCCCGCTCTATGTAGAACCTGTTCTCACAACAGTTGCAACGCGGGTACAAAACGTGCTCCCAAATCCAAATCCAGCACTACCTACTTGGAATATAGCCGATTGGCAGGGACAATAGGAAAAATGTCTCTGGACAATCCTCCGCTCTATCTGGTATGCTTCTTAATGCAAGGTTCATCTGCTGCTATGCTTGCATAAAACCAGATACCTGCTCCAGCAATGGCGCTGGAAAAGATGTTTGTTTACCTCAAAGAAGAGGATGAAGGACATGAAACTATTGGCAACGACTAAACCACGTGGTATCCCTAAACTTCGCCTTCTACGCCAGCGCAAAGGCTTGAGCCTCGGCCAACTTGCCACCCTGACAGGTCTACGCCGCGACACAATCACTCACCTGGAAAATGGACGCGAAGACGCCCAACCCTATCATCTCCGTCTCATCGCACGCGTACTCGAAGTGCCCGCACTCGACCTCGTGTCCTAAGACGTATAGAAGGGATGTACTTTGTAGTGAGAAATCACAAAGGTTTCGCACTACAGAGTATATCCCTTTTTTCTTCCAGATAGACATTCCCCTACGTACCGTCAACAATACTACACTTTCCATGTCACGGTCCACAAACGTCTTTCAGAAAAAGTCTTGACATAAGCCTTTATCTTGAGTACAATTTAATTAATCAGTTAGTCAATAAAGTAGTTAGTAGAGAAATAGTGTTCATGGCTCGTACACCAAAAGTTGTAGAAGATCGTAGAGAACAGATTATCGATGCCGCAATGCGCGTCTTCGCCCAGAAAGGCTTTGTACGAGCAACAAACAAAGACGTAGCGCGTGAGGCAGGTATAACACCTGGCCTGATTTATCACTACTTTGAAAGTAAAGAGGCACTTCTAATGGCAATCCTGGAAACCCGTTCGCCGCTTAAAGTGCTCTCGGCAATGCCAGAAAACGTGTTGCACATGCCACCAGAGCAATTTTTCCCTATGGTGATCGGGCAAATCTTACGCGTCGTAGAAACCGAAAACTTTATAGCCTTTGCTCGCGTTCTCCTGCCGGAGGCACTCACGAACGAGCAGTCATATTTGACACGTTTCACTCAGTTGGCCTTACAGCGTGGACTAGGATTTCTCGGCGCATACCTTGAAGCACAAATGAGTGCTGGCACACTGCGCCGTGCTGATGTGGTAATACACACACAAATGTTCTTCGGTAGCTTGATAGGCATCGTCCTACGTCGTCAGGTGCTGCATGATGCCGAAGCCTTGAAGCTTAGTCATGAATACATCGCACAAACTGTTACAGAAACATTTCTTCGTGCCCTTGCACCAGCATAAATTTTTTTATCCCTATCGTTAATTGGTTAGTCAATTACAAATGATAAAGGAGATTAACATGACAGAGACTCGTCAGCAACAAGCGGTCACACATGAGGTTAAAGAAGTATTGCATACTACCTGCTGTATCGCCGGTGGAGGACCTGCCGGCACCCTGCTCGCATTGCTCTTAGCACGAAAAGGCGTTCCCGTCCTACTATTAGAAGCACACATGGATTTTGATCGCGAATTTCGCGGCGACACTATTCATCCCGCTGGCATGAACATCCTTGACGAAGTGGGGCTAGCGGACCGCCTCTTGACTCTGCCACACACAAAAATGCGCAAGGCCAGTCTGCGCACAGCTGGAGGAAATATTCCATTCGCCGACTTTTCGCGCTTGAAAACAAAATTCCCCTACATCACCATTATGGCCCAATCCCGCTTCCTGGACTTCCTAGTGCAAGAAGCCAAAAACTATCCTACATTTCACCTGGTCATGGGTGCACAGGTTGATGAGTTAATCGAGGAAAATGGGCAGGTATGCGGCGTGCGCTTTCATGGGCAAGACGGTTGGTACGAGGTACACGCAGACCTGACGATTGGCGCCGATGGTCGCTTCTCGCGCATTCGTCGTCTCGCCGGTTTTGAGCCGATAAAAACATCGCCCTCAATGGATATTCTCTGGTTCCGCATCTCGCGCAAAGAGAGCGATCCTCTCGATAACCTGAGTGGACGCTTTGGCACAAAACTGATTGTCGCGCTCATCAATCGCTTCGACTACTGGCAGATCGGTTATATCATTCCTAAAGGCAGCTACCAGCAGATACGCAGCGCCGGAATGCAACACCTGCGCGAATCGCTTGCAGAAGTCGTACCAGAGCTTGCGAACCGCGTTGACGAACTCCAAGAGTGGAAACAAATCTCCGTTCTCTCCGTCGAGTCCAGTCGAGTCCCCCGCTGGTATAAACCGGGATTATTGCTCATCGGTGATGCCTCGCACGTCATGTCGCCCATCGGGGGCGTAGGCATTAACTACGCAATCCAGGACGCTGCGGCTGCCGCAAACATCCTTACAGCTAAACTGAAGAACGGGATTGTGCACACGGAGGATCTTGCCCGCGTACAGCGCCGGCGTGAACTGCCTACACGTGCTATTCAAGCCCTGCAGCGTCTAATCCAGGAACGTGCGCTTACAGCAATTTTTCGTGCCGACAAACCAGTAGTTATGCCGTGGTGGTTCAAGCTCATATTCCGCACACCAATCATCCGCGACATCCCGCCAAGTATGATGGCGTTTGGCCTGTTTCCCACGCACCTCAAACAATAGATACCCTTAAACACAGGTGTTGTCTCGCAAAGCCGAGACAACACCTGTGTTTCTCCTGAAAAGCTATTTTTATCGAGAAAGAGAAGCGGTTAGCACAACTGCGACAATCGACCCCAGCACACACGCAAGCACAATCGCCAATCCAAATAGCGAGAGCACAGCGCCCGCCGCTCGCCCACCACTCAACCTGTGCACAGGCACCAGCATCAATCCCAACAGCGTGCCTTCATACCCTAAATAGCCAAGTACAACGAGAAAACTCAGGACCGAACCCACTCCTGGTAAGAACGCTAGCAAGAGTGAGAGCGCATTGAGCAGCACCCCCAGCGGCACAAGAAAAAGCAGCGTACTATACAACTGTGGCAGAAACTTGCCCACACCTCCAAATGCTTTGGCAAGCATAAACAGCAGACCTGTGCCGATAAATAACGAAATCGGGAGCAGCACGATTTGCCCGTAGACGCTCAGTACGCTCACAAACCCGACAAGTTGCTGTATCGCAGCAATCATACTCGGTGAAAGCGTCGATGTATCTGTACCAGCAAGTGCATCTGTACGAGCCGGCAGTACAGCATTTGTGAGGATGCCCAGAACAGTCACAATCACAACGTACAGCACGATTTGGACCCACACAATATTCCATCGCGCCTTCCCCATCTCCGAGGCAAATATCCTGCTCGACGGCTGGGTAATCACGCGCCAGTACTGGGCAGGAAGTTGCCGTATCGCCTCACCAAGTGGCAGTGGCGTCGCCTGCGGCTCTTGCTGCACTGCATATTGCGGCACTCCATACCCATAATTCTGTGAGTATCCTCCATGCCCATAGTTTGACCCCACTCCATACTGCACCGGTTGATAAGGTTCAGGCGTCGGAAGGGTATAACCAGCAGACTCTACAGGCTGCGACGACGGCCCCTCCGGTTGTGCCTTATAAAACTCTGGTGAGATATATGAGAGCGGTGGTGCCTGTGGAGTCGCGCCATAGGGAAATTGTGGATCAGGTTGCTCATCTATGTTCGGTTGCTCTGGGTCTTGCGCCATAGCAGTCTCTCCTCGCAAAAACATATAAACATGATTGCAAAAAACTCTCCGTATCATAACATGGTAGCAATGCCTTGTCATTACTCCTTCTTGCGGTTACACAGTGGCGTTGCATATAATAATGAGTGGTGCGCGAACTGTAGACACACGGCTTCGGCGAAGGCAACGTTAAGGCGCGCTTCGAGACCCAGGAGCGCGAACAAGCATTACGAGGAAATTTGTAACTATGAAACTTGTGACCTTCCTGACAGGTGAACGCAAGCCCCGTGCGGGCGTCATTCGCGATAATCTAATCGTCGCGCTGGAGTATCCTACCCTGCTCGAATTGTTGCGCGACCCCGATGGCTTGTTAAAGGCTCAGATAGCCGTGCAACCTAGACGGGCACCCACAACCACACCCAGTTCTTTCGCTGTTGGCCTGCCATTCGCCCTGCCCGATCTACCCTCCAGCATCCTTCAGACGCAGGCACCTCCACAGGAAGAGTACACACTAAACGAGGTGGTGCTGTTGCCACCCATACCGGACCCACCAACGGCACGCGACTTCTTTGCCTTCGAGCGACATGTTAAAACTGCTCGTGCCAATCGCGGCCTGAGCGTAGTGCCCGAATGGTATGAGGTCCCAACCTTCTACTTCACCAATACCAGCGAACTCTACGGCCATGACAACCCAATCCCCTACCCGCAGGGTAGCCATGCCCTCGACTTCGAGCTAGAGATAGCCTGCGTCATCGGACGCGACGGCAAGGACATTCCAGTCGAGCAGGCCGCCAGCTACATCGCGGGCTACACCATCATGAACGATTGGAGCGCCCGCGACTTCCAGATGAAAGACATGGCCATCGGCCTCGGACCCGGCAAGGGCAAAGATTTCGCGACCTCGCTTGGCCCGGTACTGGTCACGCCTGACGAACTCGCCTCACGCCGCACCGGACACGGAGCCTCCGAACGCTACGACTTGACGATGGTCGCACGCGTCAATGGTCGTGAGGTCTCGCGTGGCAATTTGAACTCGATACACTACAGCTTCGCAGAAATGATTGCCTATGCCTCGCGCAACACGCGCATCCGTACCGGCGACGTAATTGGCTCCGGCACCGTCGGCACAGGCTGCATTCTCGAACTCGGCACTCAGGTCCATCCCTGGCTCCAACGCGACGACGAAGTAGAATTAGAAATCGAAGGTATCGGCGTACTGCGTAATAGAATTATTTAATACCTCAACGTTTGGTTTTCGCTACAAAGAGGCGAAAATCAAACATTGAGGTATGAGGACGAATTGTCAAAGGAGACAATCACAATGCCAAGCTATCACCACTTAGGCGAAATACCGCCAAAGCGACACACCCAGTTCCGCAAACCCGATGGCGGTCTCTACTCCGAAGAACTCTTCGGCACCGAGGGCTTTTCGGGCAACTACTCCATCATCTACTATACCTACCCTCCCACTCGCGTGATGAAGGTTGAACGTTTCCCCGTTGAGCAATACGCCCACGAAGAATGGAACGAGCGCCTCCAACGTCACCACCATATGAAAACAGCACAACTCGCTCAGGGGGGCGATGCTGTACTTGGACGACAGGTATTGATGTACAACAAAGACGTTGTGCTCGCTGTCGCTAAACCAACCACCGAGATGAACTACTTTTACCGCGACGGCGACTCCGACCTTGTCTACTTTGTACACGATGGACAGGGCGTGCTTGAAAGTACCTTTGGCCTGTTGCCCTATCACGAAGGCGACTATATTGTTATTCCACGCGGCACAACCTTCCGCTTCACCCACGACAATAAGAGCGATACCCACACATTTCTCATCATCGAGGCACGTGGCAACATTGCACCGCCGCGTCGCTACCTCAACAACAACGGCCAATTCTTGGAGCATTCGCCCTATTGTGATCGTGATCTCCGCCGTCCTCAGGAACTGGTCACGCATACCGAGCGCGGCGAATTCGAGGTCCGGCTGAAAGTTGGCGACACCCTCACCAGCTACTGGTACGACTATCACCCCTTCAATGCCGTTGGTTGGGACGGCTACGAATATCCCTACGCCCTCAATATCGCCGACTTCGAGCCGATCACTGGGCGCGTCCATCAACCACCGCCAGTGCACCAGACCTTCCAGGGGCCAAACTTCGTCGTCTGCTCCTTCGTGCCGCGCAAACTCGACTATCATCCCCTTTCGATACCCGTGCCCTATAACCATAGTAATATTGATAGCGAAGAGATGATCTACTACGTCAACGGCAACTTCGGCAGTAGACGCGGCATCGAACGTGCCTCAATCACCCTGCACCCACGTGGCATCCCACATGGCCCACATCCCGGTGCCGTCGAAAAGAGCCTAGGTGCCGAACGAACAGAAGAACTAGCCGTTATGGTCGACACCTTCCACCCACTCAAACTTACCACCAACGCACAGCACATCGACGACGCTGGCTATCCCTACAGCTGGATTGAATAACTAACTTGCCGAGCATGGCCCTGGTACGAACTGGAGTTTCCCATTCACACCAGGACCATGCTCGTCAAATTGTATGGATACACTTAATTGCACGATAGATTGCTATATGCTATTATGCGAAACAGAAACAAGCACCATAGCGGATGGAGGACATTTTTTTATGGAGGTCGACAATCAACTAGCGTATCTCAAACAGGTCACATTATTTACAAATCTAGGGGATGAGGCCCTGCGAGAATTAAGTAGCGTCGCAAAAAGACGTACATTCCGCGCAGGCGAGGTTATTTTTCACCGTGACGACCCGGGACAGGTCCTCTATGCTATCAAAGAAGGTAAGGTCAAAATCTGTCTCATTAGCCCCGACGGTCAGGAAATTTCGCTCGTCGTCTTCGGTAAGGGCGACTGCTTCGGCGAAATGGCCCTGCTCGACGGTCTCCCACGTTCCGCCGATGCCATAGCCGTCGAAAAAGTGGAATGCTATACCTTGCAGCGCAGCGACTTCCATAACGCCATTATGAAAAATCCTACTATCGCGATTCAAGTGCTTGAGGTCGTCTCCCGTCGTCTGCGCAGCACCAACGATCAAGTCGAAGACTTGATCTTCCTCGACGTGTACGGGCGTGTCGCAAAAAAACTTATCGAACTTTCAGAAGCACATGGCACCAAGGTCGAAGACGGCATCCGCATTGAGGTCCGCCTCACCCAACAGGAGCTTGCCTCAATGGTTGGCGCCTCTCGCGAAAGCGTCAACAAGGTCGTTGGCTATTTCACCGACAAAAAATATATCAGTAGCGACAAACACCGCATCACCCTGCACCGTATCAACGACCTGAAACGCCGCATCTACTGATAACGTGTCTACTACGATAAAGTAGGTACGAATCTGATGTATCACACCCCGCCAAGCACACTCATACATTGTACGGCTCTGATGTATCACACCGGAACAAGTACTACACGTTACTCATAATTCCGTTTATACGTCCCAAAACAAGTAACGATATAGTCTATATATACTGTGAACAAACGAACAAACTTGCACAAACCGAAGGGATAGAGCGACTCTTGAAAAAGATGGGTAATACGCAAGAACATGCTGTACAGGTACAAACAGCTGAACCTGTACAACCACAAACACCTGTACTTCATACACACATTACACCACAGATGAGTACATTAGGAAAAATACGTGCGATTATCGCTACTATGCGTCCACGCCAGTGGACCAAAAATCTCTCAGTCTTTGTAGGCATTGTGTTCGCGCAACGCCTCTTTAGTCTGCCATCGCTTGAGCGCACAATACTGGCCTTTGCAACCTTTTGTCTGGTATCAAGTACTATTTATATACTCAACGATCTGCTCGATATCGAGAATGATCGCCAGCATCCAACCAAACGCTTTCGCCCCTTACCCTCGGGCAAATTGCCAAAGTCGTGGGCCATCGGCGCCATTGCGCTGCTACTCGTGATGTGTGTCGGGCTGACAACTGCAATCTTTTTTGTGCCAACCGCGCCGCATAGCGATATCTACGCCGCCTACGGTGGCGCCAATCTCTTGTTCGCGCTCACCATCGCCACATACCTGATCCTGATGTCGCTGTACAGTATCCGACTGAAGCATGTCGTGCTTATCGATGTATTCATTATTGCCAGTGGTTTTGTGTTGCGCATTTTAGCTGGCGCTGTAGTGATTCCCGTGTCGATCTCCGGTTGGCTTTATCTCGTGACGTGTCTGCTCTCGCTCTTCCTGGCTCTAAGCAAGCGCCGTCACGAACTGGTACTCCTGCAGGGTCAGGCAAGTACACACCGGCAGATACTTAAAGAGTACAGCATCCCCATGCTGGACCAGATGATTACGATTGTTGCTACCACCACTATTATGGCCTACAGCCTGTATACAGTAGAAAGTTCCACCGGTGGCCATCGCCTGATTATAACCATCCCATTGGTCCTATACGGTATCTTCCGCTACCTCTATCTCGTCTATATGCGTATGGAGGGCGGTAGTCCTGAAGAGGTCCTACTGCGTGACCGCCATATGCTTGGAACCGTTATGCTATGTACAGGTATGATTTTCGTTATTCTATACATATTGCCTCGATAAGTGGAGTGTTATTTGTCAACACGTAATATTCGTACCGGGATAATCTTTTCGTTGCTCCTGGCCTTCGTCGTGATGACGGCAATCGCCCTGTACTCGGATGTGCCGAGGATGCTCTCGTCTCTCGCGCATTTCCGTTGGGCATACTTGCCGCTCATCCTCGGCTTTACCTTGTTCAACTACCTGTTTCGCTTCGTCAAATGGCAGTATTACCTTCGACGCTTGCGCATCGTGCTGGACTGGCGTAAAAGCCTGCTGGTCTTCCTCTCCGGCCTCTCAATGGCGATCACGCCGGGGAAAGTTGGTGAGTTGCTAAAATCCTATCTCTTACGCCGTGCTACCGGAACCCCCATTAGTCGCTCCGCGCCAATTATCGTCGCCGAACGGCTGACCGATGGCATAGCCATGCTAGCATTAGCCACAACGGGACTCGTGCTCTACCGCTTCGGCTGGCAAATCCTGTTGCTCTTATTTGTACTCGGCATCCTTGGTATTGCGTTGGTACAAAATCGTACCCTCGTCCTTGCCTGCCTTTCATACCTTGAAAAGTGGCCAAAGTTGACACGAATTACCACTGCCGTTCGTACATTTTATGAGAGTTCCTATACGTTATTGCAATGGCGCCCCCTTTTGCTGGCAATCTGTATAGGCATTGTATCGTGGTCCGGTGAAGGTGTCGCGCTGTACTGTGTGTACGCGGGCCTTGGCATGACCGCCGGTCTTGATCTGTTTATTAAAGCACTCTTTATTTTAGCAGTCTCATCGCTCGTCGGCTCTGCCTCAGGTCTACCGGGAGGACTGGGAACTGCCGATGGTAGTATGGTAGGACTTACTCGTGTGTTGATCTCACCGTCAGCGACCGTGGGTGGTGCAGCAACGCTGCTTATTCGCCTGTGTACGCTCTGGTTCGGATTGGCAATCGGCGTTGCGGCTGTGCTCGCATTCCGTGCCGTTCAACCCGCTGAGGTTGTCCGCGAGGAGGTTGTGGAGGATGATCGTGAGGGGAACATACAGACACAAGAACATAATTTGCCCGTCGCGCATCGTTCAGAAGAAATTGTAGAGCCTGAGCGAACATCCCCGACCGGGCGTAATGGAGAAAAAATACATGAAAACGCTCATCATTATTCCAACGTATAACGAACGTGAAAATCTGCGTCCCCTGCTGGACCAAATCTTTATCAATGCACCACAAACAGATATTTTGGTGGTAGACGACAATTCGCCCGATGGCACCGGCAATCTTGCTGATCAGATCGCCGAAGAGGATACCCGCGTGCACGTCCTGCATCGCGCCGGAAAGCTCGGCCTCGGGACCGCCTACATCGCTGGCTTCAAATACGCGATAGCCCACGGCTACGACGCTGCATTCGAAATGGACGCCGACTTCTCGCACGACCCACGCTACCTACCCGACTTCCTCAAGGCCATCGAGCACGCAGACCTCGTTATTGGCTCACGCTACGTCAAAGGTGGTGGCACGCCCAACTGGTCGCTCCTACGCCGCTTCATCAGTGGTGGTGGCAACATCTACACCCGCATCGTCCTCGGCCTACCCGTTCACGACTGCACCGCCGGCTATCGCTGCTACCGTCGCAACGTCCTTGAGAGGATCAATCTCGACACCATCCGTTCACAGGGCTACGCCTTCCAGGTTGAACTCGTCAACCGCGTCCTGCAGCACGGCTTCAAAGTCGTCGAAATCCCCATCATCTTCATGGACCGGCGCGTCGGCAAATCCAAAATGTCGCGCAAAATTTTTATCGAAGGCTTCCTTTCCGTCCTCCGCATGCGCTTCAGCAAAGAGGACAACATCGACAAAACCCACATCACCCTCCCGTCTTCGATCACAGTCCAAACCGGCCCGGATACCGAGCCTATAAATAACAAAGTCGGAGAACTACCCTCCGTCGCCCAAAAATAACAAACCATGGGGGTACGGGTCTGATTCATCACACCCTGCCCCCATTCACGTCAAAGCACAAAAAACGTTCCTACAAGTATCCCACAAACGCAAACGAACACGCCGTTGTCCACTCCTGTACGGGTCTGATTTATCACACCCCGCAACCCTTCCACATTCTCTCGCCCAAAAAACCAACACTTTCTCTCCACTGTTGCCTACACAACAATTCGCACCCTTTGCTGATTGCTCATAAAGACTAGCACACAGTATACTTTCATCACAATGTAGTGTACACAAAAATGACGCTTAAACAACACCGTCATACATCACACATACAGGACAAAACCACGTCGTCAAATGCAGGAGGTTGAAATGATCATTATTACAGGGGCCAACGGCAAACTTGGTCGAGCAATCGTAGAAAATCTGCTTGAACTTGCCCCCAGTGAAGGGATTGGCGTAAGCGTTCAGGACCCAGAAAAGGCACGCGACCTTGAGCAACGCGGTGTTCGCGTCCGTCGAGGAGACTATGAAGATCCCACAAGCCTCGCACAAGCCTTTGAAGGGGCGTCGCAAGTGCTTATTGTGTCAGCCCCTCGTATCGGGGAGATAGCCTTCCGCTTGCATCAGGCAGCGATTAACGCGGCAAAGGCTGCTGGCGCCGGAAGAATTCTTTATACAAGTCATATGGGTTCGAACTCAACATCACACTTCCCACCCATGCGCACCCATGCCGCCACAGAGGAGGCATTGCGCACGTCCGGCGTACCCTTCACATCCCTACGCAATGGCTACTACGCCTCTTCCGCGACCCTGCTGCTTGGCAATGCCCTCCAAACTGGTGAGGCTGCAGTCCCAGAAGCAGGGCCAATTGCCTGGACCGCCCATGCCGATCTAGCAAAGGTGGCTGCCATCGTCTTGACTAAGGGTGGGCTTGACAGCATCAGCCCGCCACTCACAGCCACCGAAACATTTGACACGGATGGTGTCGCACAAATCGCCTCTGAAATCACAGGTCGTCCCATCCGCCGCCGCGTTGTATCAGATGACGAGTTCCGTTCCAACCTGATCGCCCACGGTACACCCGAAGCAGGGGCCAACATGCTCGTAGGAGTGTTTGCCGCTAGTAGACAAGGAGACTTCGCCAAAACCGACCCCACACTCTCCCGTCTCCTCGGTCAATCACCAACACCGCTACGAGACGTTCTAAAGACAACCCTGCAAACCAACTAGCAGAACACATACTAAGTGGTGCATCCACCATTATCACTTGTGGTAATAGTGAATGCACCACTTATCTCGAAACACCTACTCCAGCACCCCAACAACAGGGGCCAATCCAGCAATCACCACTTTTAAGACACGATTCGCCATCTCTTCAGCCGGAACACTCCGATCCCCACGGCTCCATCGCGCCGCCGAACCAAAAATTCCCCAACTAATAACCTGCGCCGTAGTTTCTACTAACTCCTCTTGCATGGGCATCTTCGTGGGCACCTGCTTGAGCCATCTCAAAAGGAGCGCGTTAAGTTCCTGTTGAATAACGACCTCAAAGAACGGCTCATACTGCTGATCAGATGGCTTATCATAATAACGAGCACGCGCAAGAAAGTTAAATATCGCGAGCACAAGTTGGTGTAGAGTACTCAGGTGCAGCGTTGAGGAGCTAGGAATCTGGCTCTCCAATGCACCATGAAACTTCTCGCGCATCCAATATTCCAACAGCGCATATTTATCTTCAAAGTGTGCATAAAAGGTCGCACGGTTGACCGTGGCGCGTTCCGTGATCTCCTGCACCGAGATAGAGTAAACATTTTGCCGTTCTTGAGCCAACGCCTTAAACGCCTCTAGCAATAACTGGCGCGTTCGTTTGGCCCGTGGATCATTCCCATTAATCGATGTTGTCACGCCTCACCTTAATGATAGTAATAAAAAAATCTCTTCACTCGTTTGCTCAACGCCGTCGTTTTTTCTTCCTCTTCCCATACTGCGGCCTATAATCCTCTTCCGCCTCATATTCACCTTTACGCCAAGGTTCTAAGCCGAAGTCACGGCGCGCCTGCCGGCGATAGGCGGAGCGAATAGCCACATCGCGTGGGGCAGCATTGAGCTTTGTGGTCAGGGTGCGTGTGGAGAGGGAATGACCTCCATGTTCGGTAACACTTTGACGCACCTCTTCGTCATCACTGTACATGAAAACTTCGCGCCCATGCTGCTCAGCTTCAACGGTCAGGCGTTTGATGACACTATCGGCGGTCTCGTCATAGCGCGAAAAGATGATGCGGATATGCTCTTCGTGGCTGACCTGTTCGTCGTCTCCATCGCCATCAAAGACCACAATCACCCGATGACCAGTTTCACGATACTTATTGTGTAGCTGCTTAATGAGGATGGCGCGGGCCGAAGAAAAGTTCTTCAGCTCCATCGCCTTGAACATCTCATTGTTTTTAATCACATTGTAGCCATCGATCAGGATATCGCCCATCGCCTGCTTTCTCTCAGCCGCCAGAACGGAGTTGTTGAATCAGTTGAAAAAGGTACTCTATCTCCATACGAATGTCAATATGGAATAGATGCACAATCGCTTCATTCACCTGTGCCGAGAAGGAGGCCGCGAAAATTACTACCGCGATAACAAACAGTACAAGCGCTAAAACTACCGTCAGAACTCGCTCGACCCGGCGCACCCAACTGGTGGCGCGTTGGTGTTGAGACCCCGATAGAGACCCAACTTCGTCCCCTTCGGGCGGAACCTCTTCCCGGTGCGGTCGCGCACCGGGTACAACTGGAACTTCGAGGTGTTCGCGTTCCTTCACCTGAGGGGCATGAAATCGGCCCGGCTGGATACAGACAAGCGGAAAGGATTGCACGTGACAACGCTGCACATGGGGTTGGACGGGAGGTAATAGTAGTCCGCTCTTCAATGGTAGCGGCGCTACCTGCTGGCGAAATGGCAGGTGCACATCCTCGACACACGCACCACACAGACCATGTACATCGTCCCAACACAGTGGACACGAGGGGCGCCGGCAGCGAAAACAAAAATGGCACATGCTCATAAACGCGGACTCTACGACCACACGCTGTGCCCGTAGAAGATGGGCATATGCCTGCGTAGGAGCATACTGCGCGGCACAAATCGTACACGCAATGGCTTTATTGCCGACCTCTACATTGGCAAGGTGGGTCGACGGACGAGCATTGTGCATTGATGGCATAGTTGCGACCATAGGTGTCTCCTGGAATACAAATTGTCAGTAACACTTCCAGTATAGGCGACACTTAAAATGAACCGATGCCCTGCTCTTTTTTACGTTGCGAACGTTCAGTATGTGGAGGAAGTTCAGTATGTTGTAGGATAAATGCTTTAAATGCGCGGGCAGTTGCCGACAGGTTTTTATCCTTAAGATGTACCAACAGCCACTTCCGTATCAGAGGAAAGCCCTCGACATCGAGCATTACAAGACGCTTGGTTTCCAGTTCCATGTCGATCGCCACCCGCGAGATCAACGCGACCCCCAGTCCCGCGGCCACGCTCTGTTTGATCGCGCTATTGTTTCCAACCTGCATACTCACCTGTAGCGGAAAACCTGCTTCCAGGAAAGCGCCCTCTAAGGCTGTACGCGTGCCCGACCCCTGTTCGCGCAGCAGAAAATGCTCGCGTGCCAGTTCCTCAAATGGCACCTTAAGCCCCGCGAGACGATGCGTAGGATGAGCAACCACCACTAGTTCATTCAACGCAAATGGAGCGGCAAACACAGGAGCATCATCGGGAATACGACTCATTATCGCCATGTCGATGCGATTATTGCGCAGCTCCTCTAGTAGCGGCGTCGGATTAACCACCTCAAGCGTGATCTCGACCTTTGGATAGATTTGCCGGAACTTGCCCAACAAGTTAGGAATGACATACGTCCCAACCGTTGTATCAGCCCCTACGCTCAGCCTCCCCGAATGTGGACTCGCCAGCGCACTCATTGTATCCAGTGTCTCGTCAATCAACGCGAATATCTTCTGGCTATACAGGTACAATTCCTCGCCCGCCTGAGTCAGATGTGTCCTGCGTCCAATCTTGTCGAAGAGCTTCACACCTAGCGACTCCTCTAGTTGGTGTATCTGTGCGGAAACGGCGGGTTGACTGAAATGCAGTTCCTCAGCCGCACGCACATAACTACAATGTTTAGCAACAACTTGAAACGTTGCAAGCTGGTGCAGATTGATATTGTGCATTGGACAACCTCGACAGAAACGACGCGTCTTCCCTTTTACTATAACATGCCAATAGTCCATCCGGCAAAACCTATTCCCTTGTCGTCCTCCGTTTGTTATAGTATCAGTACACACTATTCACAAAATAAGGAAAAAACGAGGCCATGTCCGAACAACACCTGGATGAAGATGGAAGACCGCATGCGCGTAATGGTGTTCTCACAGCCAAAAAACCTCCTCTCACACCAAACCTTAGAGCAACGCGCCACAAGAGAAAACATCATCGCAAACGTGAAAACAAATATCCAGCCCCCTCCTCACTACCTCTGGCCTCAGAGCAGTCAACGCTAGCGCCTGCACACGATACTCCCTTACCTCCAACAGTCACAGGCTCTCCCATACTCAGCTCAAACATTTCTCAAGATGCTCATGTAATAGAGCCACAAGACTCCCACATTGCCCTTGCCGATTGGGACTTCGAAACCGATCCAGCACTCCCAACCATAGCCCAAAAACCTCTACAGGCAGAACCCATCGTGCCCACAACGCCGCCAATCGTGGAAAAGGACGACGAGGAAACACCAACTACCGAAGATAATGAAAAACAAGAATACCTACAAATCGACGACAACGGAAAGCCGTTTTCCAAATTTTCCCGCATGGGAGAGGTGTTCCCCTTGCGGACACCCTCGCTTAGTTATGACCACTCCATCCCATGGCGTTTTATAGCATCCTGCGTCCTTCTTGCATCACTATTCATAAGCACCATCCTGGTATGGCAAGACCTGACCGCAACACACCTCTTCGCCAACACGCTCGATATGGGCACTGGGCTTGTATCTTCTCAACAGGACCTCGGCGCCTATAGAGGTGATCTTCGTCTTACCGCTCCAACGAAACAGGCTTCGAGCACTTCATCGACGGTGCTCGGTCTATATAACACTGATCAAAATGAACCAGGACAACTGCTGACCCTTCAGGGCACATCGTCAAATATCACACTCGGACACTCCCTCTCGCTTGCAACTAGAGCAATCACACAGGACACGCAAGGACGCCTACTGGTCGAGAGTGCACACGGCCTACAGGTAGTAACCCGCAATGGTCAGGTGATCTGGCATATCGAAGGTCCACAACCTACCCGTGGTGTTCATGCCTTCGCGCCTGCTAGCGATGATGTAGCGGTCTATACCGTAGCCTCCCTTACCCATTCACAAATCGCCGCCTACACGCTCGGAGAAGGCCACCAGCGCTGGACTCAATCCCTGCCAGACACCCTTGCCTACACGCCACCCTTTGTCATAGATGGCGAGACACTCTACATCGCAAGTGACCATATGGTCTTCGCACTGAGTCGCAGGGATGGCAGCATCCAGTGGCAACGCCCCTACGCCGCCCGTACACTGCTCGTAGCAAACAACGGGCAACATCATCTCCTGCTCGCCCTGAGTTCAAAAGGTATACAGGCTCTTCAAAGCGAAACAGGCAACGTAGCCTGGTCATTCTACGGCGACCCGACCATCAGCACCGTACCGACCCAATTCTACCAAGGCACCCTCGGAAACCACACAGACACTGCTATGCTCTATGCCACAGGCGTCGTCTGGCACATACCCCATGTGACTCAAGAAGTCCGGCTCTTTGCCATAAACACTGGAACTGGTCAACTACATTGGTCACAACAACTCACTACCGGCCCCACAGGTACGGACACCAGTCGCATCTTCCAGCCCTTGTTTAACCCACAAACGGATACAGTCATAGTCCAACGCACCACTGCCAGCAATGGGTCTGCCCTCACAGCCTACAGCGCTGACAACGGCAAACAACGCTGGAACACCCCTATCGCCGACATCAATGCCTCGTCCCCCGCACTCTCCCAGCCCACACCACATACCCTCACCGTTTTTACTACAACAACCAACAGCATGAAAATACTTTGGACCCCTTCCCTCTACCGCACTCTCATCCTGCTCCTATCCATCTTCAGTCTCGCCGGACTGCTCTGGTTAATAACATTTCACCTCCCCGTAGGGACCGCTTCAGCACGTCCTCTTACCCAATCGAATGTCATGGAGAGCACGATCAATTGGCCCCCACGCATTGATATAATCCGCGAATGGTGGCAAGCAAATGTCATACATCGGTCTTCACATACTGGTCAAATTCGTAGAACTTGGCTATATGCAATATTCGCGCCCGTCCTCGTTTGCCTATGCATAGGCACAATCATCCTCGCCCACCTCCAACAACCCACACAACAAGTGCTTGCAAGCGACAAACAGGGGAACGTAATACAAACTGCAACTGTTGATGGGACACATCAACTCGCAGCATTGAGGCCTGATGGCACAAAACAATGGATCCTCTTTAACAGTGAAGGAGCATTCTCTATCCCCAAGGCCCAAACTCAGACAGGCACGCTCCTGGTCGCCCTAAGCGGTGATACCCCTCATAACAATATTATCGCTCCAGACGATCCGGCTTATGGGCGTCCACTAGACTCGATGTTCGCGCTCTACCTGCTCGACCGGGCCACAGGTCACATCCTATGGCAACAAGTTGTATCATCTCCAGACGAGCAACAATACAGCACGGTATTAGCGGTAGACGCGACATACATCTATGTTGTAGGCGAACACATCATCCCCTCAGGAACCCAGTCTAGCCCACAAAACATCGGAGTTCCTCAACTGTTCGCCGTCAACAAACTTACAGGCACCGTCGATTGGCGCATCTTCGGCCCAACAGGACCGGCAGGAACACGCTCCACTGCTAGCACAGTGCTCAGCCAAAACGGACTCGTATACTGGCATATCGCCAACACAATCTTTACCATCGATGCCAACCTGGGCCAAATCATAGCAAGAAAAACTTAACGTTTTATAGTAGGGCAGCCCCCATAAGCGTTAACGTAAGCTTAAGGGAGGTCTGTGGTTGAGCTAGGGCGCCCGCAAGGGGACGCCCCTCCCATACCACGAACACGCTCCCACTGCGTTCTGGTGGTATGGGAGGGGCGTCCCCG
>CAXTCR010000013.1:0-32531 GCA_964242555.1 uncultured Ktedonobacteraceae bacterium | reverse complement strand
GCGTCGTATGGGAGGGGCGTTCCCCTTGCGGGCGCCCTGGCCCTCTTACATCAACCTTAGCAGGAATGCTTGACAATCTTCCCATAAGCTGGCACAATCGGCACAGTATCGAAACGAGGAGAATGCAAACGCGTGGTACAGTCAATTCCTTCGCATGAAGAACAATTAGCTTCTACCCAGCCCACCCGTGTCGCCTTTCAGGGCGAGCGTGGCGCTTATGGCGACGAGGCCGTACGAGCATATTTTACAAAAGGTATTTCCACAACGGTAGAGCCAATTCCCTATCGAGGCTTTAGCGAGGTTTTTCGCGCCGTTGCTGCGGGCGAGGTCGATTTTGGTCTGGTTCCGGTCGAGAACTCGCAGGCAGGCAGCATCAACGATGTCTATGACCTCTTGCGCCAACACGATCTTTTCGTGATTGGCGAAATCGGGCACCCAGTCAATCACTGCCTCTTATGTCTTCCCGGTCAAACGCTGAACGATATCAAACGTGTCATTTCGCACCCACAGGCTTTAGCCCAGAGCGACGTGTTTCTGCGAGAACTCGGGGTTGAGATCGTCGCCACCTATGATACTGCGGGTAGCGCGAAGATGATTCGAGAGGAAGGGCTACAAGGGGTCGCAGCAGTCGCGGGACGTGGAGCCGCTGAACTTTACGGGCTAGAAATACTGGCAAGCAATATCCAAACTATCAAAGATAACTACACCCGTTTCATTGCCCTTGGTCGAGAACCCTTGCCGCGGCGAAATGGACAGGCAAAAACGATGCTGGTCATGGCTACTGCCCACCAACCGGGGTCGCTCTATTCCTGTCTCGGTGTATTCGCGCAGAACAACATCAATGTGCTCAAGATCGAGTCGCGCCCCTCGCGTCAACGCGCATGGGAATACGTCTTCTACCTCGATTTTGAGGGACACCGCGAAGACCCAGCTGTACGCGCCGCCCTCGCCGACCTTGCAAGTCACACCACCTTCTGTAAAGTGCTTGGCTCCTTTGAAAGAGGACTATAAGACACAATACACTGCCCGCAACGGCTTGGTCGTTGCGGGCAGTGTATTGTGTCTTATCTTTTTACCTTGAGTGTGCTGACGAAGTTTGCAGCCAGAGTCTCATATCCCTCGGCATAGTATTCCTCGACCCGTCCTAGATCACAGAGCGTTGTCAGGCTAGAGTCGATGGGCAGCTGCGCAAGCAGGGGAGCACCCGTCAGGCCAACCAGTTCAGCCCCATTGCTAGGTCCAAAGATCTCGTACCGTTCGCCTTTGGGTGTCTCAAAGTACGACATGTTCTCGACGACACCAACGATAACACCCTTGAGTTGACGCACCATGTTGATACACTTCATTACGATCATGTTTGCGAGCAGCTGCGGCGAGGTGACAATAACAATGCCATCAACAGGCAACGCTTGTAGGACCGTCATCGGCGCATCAGATGTGCCTGGAGGCAGGTCTATCAGCAGATAGTCGAGGTTGCCCCAGGACACATCGCTATAAAATTGCTTGATCGCGCTAGAGATCATTGGGCCACGCCATACTACGGGATCGCTATCCTTCTCAAGGAACATGTTCATCGACATGACCTTGATACCGCCCTTGCTCACCAGTGGCTCGATACCACCATCGGAGGCCTTACCGGGTTGGCCTTTTGTACCAAACATACGCGCGATACTTGGACCAGTGATATCACCATCAAGGATACCTACACGCTGGCCCTGACGCCGCAGCGAGACCGCAAGCAAACCTGTGACAAGCGACTTACCCACGCCACCCTTACCGCTCATGATGGCGATCACCTGCTTGATCTTGCGTTCTGCTGGTGCCGGCGACATCTGTAGTGGAACGCCACGCCCAACGGGAGCCTTCTTGGGCGCAACCGAGATGGGTTCGTTGTTGATGACCGCGTTCAGGTCCTTTAACAGGAGGTCTTGCTTTTCTGGTGTGAAGCGATGCGTTCGCGCCCCACCTGCTACGCTCTCTCGTGAGCCAACCGCACATGCGGTACACGGCAATCCATGTCCGTGAAACACCTTGACCGTCGCCGGGTATTTGCTCACGACATCGTGAATAATCATATCGGCACTAATTGTTTCTGCCATGTCTTATCCTCATGAATAGCACAAAAAAAGATAGGCTTGTGCTACTTCCTCTTTCCTTCGTCTGATACGAGATACATGCAAACGTTAATTCCTACTTCTGAACTCTGATATATTATAGCATAGAGGAGTTCAGCGACGCTAGCACTTTCGGGCTTTACGTGCTGCCACAAAAAGCTCAAAATCGCGTTCAGTTTGATCTGCAAATGCCTTTGCGAATGAGGCAATCGCCTGCTCGAAGGCATCGCTCTTTCCCATGTAGCCACTTATCATCGCGGCATCACCGGAGCGAGCATGGGCACGAGCAAGGACCCAACCACAAAGACCAGCGTACGTGATTAAATCGGTTACGTTCATACCATCGACACTTGGAGATAGCGATCTATCGCGTAGCTGGCGAATGTAGTAGTCATGTGCACCACTACGCGTCCAACCCAGAAATATATCGCTCACTCCCTGCATGAGCTTTTGTCCATTTACAATGCGCTGCGCGGAGTTGGGATACCTACTCGCGGCTATATGGGCTTCTAATACTGAGGGACGCGCCTCTTTAATTTGTAAAAAGAGCGGGTCATTGGCGTCATCCCCTAAAAAAAGCATCACATAACATCGCGTTCCCACACTTCCTATTCCAACAACCTTCTGAGCGATATCGACAAGGTGGTAGCGACTTAATAACACTCTGCGATCATCGGGAAGCGACTCTTTATATTGTTCCAGGAGTGAGGGCAAGCTTGCAATAAATTCATCCTCGTGTTCGTGCGTAATTAGAGGAGGGTCATCCTTGATAGAGTATTGACCATTGGTTTCGGCGGTCATTTTAGGAAACACCTGAGAACTTGTACGCCGGCGCGCTTTAGCAAGCTCTCGATTAATATAGGCGCGGCTATCTGGATGGATACGTCCCAATGTATCTTCAACGTTAATGTGTGTGTACCATACGTCGATATAACGCATGCCTCCAAAAATCCACATACGTTCGCGATACGATTGTATTCCTCTATATACCGCTTGGGTACAATCACTTTCTGAGAAACCATTTATGCGTCCAGCCACCACCACGCTTGTCGCGAAGCGTTTGACATCCCATTCCCATGAGCCTGGAAGTGTCTCGTCAAAATCGTTCATATCAAACACTTGATTGCGTTCAGGAGTCGCATACGTGCCAAAGTTCCCTAGATGCGCATCACCACAGACTTGTGCTTGTACGCCTGTTACGGGAGTGTTGGCTAGATCAGAGGCCATAATGATGGCAGACCCTCGTAAAAAGGTAAATGGAGAGATGCTCATGCGTTCATAACGTAAAGGAATGAGTGACGGCAATCGTGTACGATTCGATTCCTCCAGCAAATCTATTGGACTAACTCTGTTTGTAGGAGGCCGCCATTCTCCATGACTTGCACGAGGGACGATGCTCCGTAACGCCTTACCCATCGCGACCCGTTCGTCATGCTTCGAACTCACCTGCCCAACTGCCGAAGGATTATTCTGACTCATCCTATCGCGTCTCCTTACGTACCGCAAGCTCAAACTGCCTTTGTAATGTATTATACATGACATTCCTCATCTCTTCTGTATGATAGCATTTGTGTGTTGATACTGAACGTTAGCGAATGACTACGGGTTTGTGGTAGTTTGTTAACCAACGTATGCCACATTAGGAAACAAAGAAAGTTATTAGCATGAGCGTTTTACAAGACATACTCCAGGCAGAACACAAGATTCGACCATATATTCGCACCACCCCTCTCGAGTACTCAGGATATTTAAGTACGCTGACGGAGGGCCGCGTTTTCTTAAAATTGGAAAATTTCCAGCATACCGGCTCCTTCAAGGTGCGTGGTGCCATGAATGCATTGCTCTCACTCACACCGCAACAGAAGGAGAGGGGAATAGTAACTGCCTCATCAGGAAATCACGGGTTAGCCGTCGCCTTTGGCCTCCATAAACTCAAGGTTCCGGGAGTTATTTTCGTGCCTGAAGATGCCTCTGTGACGAAGGTCAAAGCCATTCGCCAGTATGGGGCAGACATACGCTTTTGGGGCAATGATTGTGTCATTACAGAGGAGCACGCCCGCGCTTATGCGGAACAGCATGAGATGGCGTATATTTCTCCATATAACGACCCGCATGTCATTGGAGGGCAGGGGACAATCGCGGTAGAACTGAGTCGTCAGATCGACCACGTTGACGTTGTGTTGGCGGCAGTAGGAGGGGGAGGTATGATCTCTGGTATTGCCGAGTATGCCAAGAACGTGTTTCCTGGTCTCCAGGTAGTTGGCAGCTTACCAGAACAGTCACCGGTCATGGCAAAATCGGTACAGGCTGGACACATCGTACAGATGGAAAGCCTTCCAACCCTTTCTGAGGGAACAGCTGGCGGAATCGAGCAAGATGCAATTACATTTCCTCTTTGCCAACGGCTTGTTGATGACTACCTGCTCGTATCGGAGGAGGAGATTCGAGATGCACTGCGTATGTGCATCGAAACGCATCATATGCTCGTAGAGGGGGCAGCGGGTGTCGCACTGGCCCCTCTTCTCAAAACGCCGGCGCGCTTTCGAGGAAAAACGGTGGTGATCGTGCTATGCGGGGCCAATCTTAGCCTGGAGACCTTGAAGACGATTGTGTGAGCATAAGAGTATTTATGCTGCTCTTGCAGCATCTTGTTAGCATGCTGTATCCTTCGTGGTTTAAAGCACGAGAGATACAGCACTGATTATCAAAGGATTTGCTTTACGCGGTTTGGATCGATGCTGCCTTCTGCAATCCTAGTTCCTCTGTTGATTGCTCGCGCATCTGGTATTTCTGCACTTTGCCTGTGACGGTCATGGGGAACGAGGTCACGAACTTGACGTAGCGCGGGACCTTATAGTGCGCGATGTTGCCCTTGCAGTAGTCGCGCACTTCTTCCTGGGTCATCTGCTCGCCTGATTTGAGCATGACCCATGCCATGATCTCCTCGCCGTACTTCTCATCCGGCACACCGATGACCTGCACATCGCTAATCTTTGGATGCGTATACAGGTATTCTTCGACCTCACGCGGGTAGACGTTCTCGCCCCCACGAATGATGAGGTCTTTGATGCGCCCGACGATGTTGACATATTGTTCGTCGTCCATCACCGCAAGATCGCCAGTGTGCATCCAGCGTGCTTTGTCAATCGCAGAAGCTGTGGCCTCGTCGTTGTTCCAGTAGCCCAGCATGACGCTATAGCCACGTGTGCAGAACTCGCCCGTTTCGCCGATTGGCACAACCTGACCTGTCGCGGGATTGACGATTTTGACTTCGAGATGGGGATGCACCTGACCCACAGTGCCAACTTGCTTCTCCAGTGGCGACCCGATACGTGTTTGCATCGAGACGGGGCTGGTCTCCGTCATGCCATAGGCAATCTCGACATCGTGCATGTTCATCAGCGACTGAACCTTCTTCATGACCTCGACGGGACATGGCGAACCCGCCATTAAGCCTGTACGCAAGCTCGAAAAGTCGAACTTGGAGAAATCGGGATGGTTGAGTTCGGCGATAAACATTGTCGGTACGCCATAGAGCGAGGTACACTTCTCTTCCTGCACCGCCTGTAAGACTGCCAATGGCTCAAAACCTTCGGAAGGATAAACCATTGTGGAACCGTGCGTGATGCAGCCGAGATTGCCCATGACCATACCAAAGCAGTGATAGAGCGGTACAGGAATACATAGGCGGTCCTCATGCGTCAGCTTTTGCAGGTCAGCCACGAAATAGCCATTGTTCAGAATATTGTGGTGGCTGAGCGTCGCACCCTTTGGAAAACCTGTCGTGCCGCTTGTATACTGAATGTTGATCGGGTCGTCAAACTCTTGCTCGCGCTGGACCTTCGCGAGATCCTCATTGCTTATTCCGCTTCCCGCCGACATCAGTTCGTCCCAGGTAAACATGCCTGCGATCTTCTCACCAGTCATACGAATGACAGTCGTGAGTTGGGGTAGCTTTTCGGCCTTGAGTTTTCCTGGCTCGCTCTGCTGTAGTTCAGGGGCTAGGGTCTGAACCATTTCGGTGTAGTTGGAGGTTTTAAAGGAGGGCGAGATGATCAGTGCAGTGCAGCCCGATTGGTTGAGCACATATTCAAGTTCGTGCAGACGGTACGAGGGATTAATATTCACAAGAATGGTACCAATCTTCGCGGTGGCGAACTGCGTCACGCACCACTCGAAGCGGTTAGGCGACCAGATACCGATGCGCTGCCCCTTCTGCAATCCTAGTTGCAGTAGACCTTTGGCGCACTGGTTGACCTGCTCTTGCAGTTCACGATAGGTCATGCGGACCTGCTGCTGGCGTGCAACTAGAGCTGGATTGTCTGGGTATTTTTCCGCGGTCAGATCGAACTGGTCGCCAATTGTCAGGCCGAGCAGGGGGACATCGCTCGTGCCGCTCGCATAACTCCAGCGTGGTGTTTGCTGCTCTGTTGAAGCAGGAGAGAAATTTTGTTGTGTCACTGTCATAGTGTCTGTGCACTCCTCTAAATTATATGAAGGGAGATACGTAGGCCAGCGAAATTGTAGGGTCTCGCGTTAGATTAAGAGTAACCGACGCAGCAGTAAATTGCAAGGTATATATGTAGTGAAGAGATTCTCGAGGGAAAACTGTTGACAATTCGCTAAGGGTATGGTATCTTACGTGTGCACATGAAACATCACAGCAGTGATGGGGTGTGCACAATGGCATTAGCGGGAGTGGCTCAGTGGTAGAGCATCTCCTTGCCAAGGAGAAAGTCGCGGGTTCGATCCCCGTCTCCCGCTCCCCTTTTCGGCGACGTCGCCAAGTGGTAAGGCACGGCTCTGCAAAAGCTGCACCAGCGGTTCAAATCCGCTCGTCGCCTCCATGAGACGTGATATATATCACGTCTCTTCTTTTTTTTAGCGAGAACTTCAGCTCACCAACGACACATGCGTATTTACCTTCGGTCAGGTGATCTGCAAGGAATGGCTTGCTAGTCAGCTCACCAACGACACGTGCGTGTCTACCTTCGGTCAGGTGATCTGTAAGGAATGGGCTTATGCGAGAACAACGCAGTTACTCCACGGAGGCAATAGTCCTTAAACAATCTAATCTCGGCGAGGCCGACCGCATTCTGACGCTCTTCACGCCTTATAAGGGCAAGTTTAACGCGATCGCCAAAGGTATACGTCGCCCCATTAGCAAAAAAACTGGTCATCTCGAACTGCTGTACCGGTCACAGCTGCAGGTGGCTGTCGGTCGCAATCTTGATATCGTAACGCAGGCGCAGGGACTCGAAAGCTTCGGGCACATGCGCGAGGAACTCTGGCATGTCACCTGCGCTATGTACCTCACTGAGCTTGTCGACCGCTTCGTCGAGGATCACACGCCCCACACGGATGTCTATAAACTTCTACTAGAAGCCTTACGCGCGCTCGAAGTCGATGCAATAGAGGTACAACAGCAGCGGCTTGAGCAAACTCAAACATCCAATAGTGTTGAGGCTGTGGAGCAAGGGCGAGCAATGCATGACCGCACAAAGCTGCTCATGCGTTACTTTGAAATTTACCTGCTTTCAAGCGTCGGCTACGAACCCGTACTTCGCACCTGCGCTAACTGCGATACGGAACTTAAGCCCGAGGAAAATGGTTTCACCCCTTCGCTTGGTGGCGCGCTCTGTCCCAATTGTTCGCATCTATGGAGTCATTCGCTCTCGATGAACGCCCTTAAAGTTCTGCGCCTCCTGCATCGCTCTGATTGGTCGCAGGTTCCCCGCCTCCGCCTCGACGCGCACCTGCACACCGAACTTGAGCGTTCCATGCATGGGCTGTTGCGGTTTCATCTTGAGCGTGATCTGAAGTCGTGGAGCTTTTTGGAGATGTTACGGTAATATGATGCAAGAATGGAAAAGCAAACAGGGAGGGCGTTAGTACCTCCCTGTTTGCTTACACTACTCTGCTGTTGGCTTATCGTTAGCTGTATCAACTTGGTTCAGGGCTTGCATCACCTGAGCACGCGCTTGCCCCAGCTTTATATTCAACTTTGCTAGCATCTTTGCCCCAATACCATCACCCTCGCGTAGTAGGCCGATCTGTGGTATCTTACGAGGGAACAAAGCGAAAGCGGAGTTGCGCAAATATTGGTTTTTCTATGCGTCCACAACACGGAGGTACTCATGAGTGAGATCGTCCCTTCTGCCAATGTAGGCACAAGAACTTCTCCTCGCATTACAGCAGGTTACGCCCGCTATGTCTTCTGGGTTATGTTTCTTATTAGTTTCTTGAATTATTTGGATCGTAACGTACTCAGTGGTGCGGCAAATGTTGTAGCAAAAGAACTCGGTTTTGGCCTCGATGGTATTGGCTACATCGCGAGTGCCTTTCTCATCATCTACACGCTTGGCACTGTTCCGCTTGGTATCTGGGCAGACCGTGCGAATCGCAAGGATGTGGTTGCTATCTGTGTCGCGTTCTGGAGTCTTGCAACCGTCGCAACTGCTCTGGCCACGAACTTTGTTACCCTCTTCCTGTCGCGCATGATTCTAGGCATCGGCGAGGCTGGTTATTTTCCTGCTGGTACCGCGCTCATGAGCGATTATTTTTGCCGGGAGAAGCGTTCGCGCGTCATGAGTTGGTGGAGCGTGGCGCAACTCGTAGGCATCCTGGTGGGTTTTGTCGTGGGTGGTACCGTTGCTGGCCTCTACCCGGGCAGCTGGCGTCTAGCATTTATCTTCACAGGTATTCCAGGTCTACTGCTTGCGGTATTGGTCTGGCGCGTCCGTGAGCCGCGTCGCAATCAGGCTGATGAGGAGGAGCTGGGGATTTTTGAGGCGAGTGTAGGGACCAAAGATGCACAACAGGTGGCACATGCTGTTCCAGCACAGACGAACATCCTCGCCCAGTTTGCTGTCTTACTGCGCATTAAATCGCTTGTCGTCCTTATCCTGATGCAGGTTTTCGCCTTCTTCGTGCTTGGCGTTAATCTCCTCTTTTTGCCCACCTATCTACAGCAAAAGGACACCTTTGGCCTCAGTTCTGGACTGGCTGGCCTCTTCTCGGGTGCGGTCATCGTTCTTGGTGGTATGGTAGGTACAGTATTTGGTGGCTACATGGCGGATTGGCTGAACAAGAACCATCCCGGTTCGCGTATCCTCGTGTGTGGCATTGGCTTTTTACTCGGTGCCCCCGCCTTCGCGCTGGCCGTCACTTTCCATAACCTGCTTGTCTTCACCGTCTTCTTTGTGCTTTCAACAATCCTGCTCACCCTCTATACAGGACCGAGTACTGCCGCTACACAGGATGTCGCACCATCGGCCCTACGCGCATCGGCGGTCGCGATCTCACTGCTCATTGCTCACTTGTTTGGTGATGCATTCTCACCAACCATAGTAGGCGTGCTTGCGACCCAGTTTGACCCAACCCATGGGCAACACTTTGCGGCTAGTGTCGCCGGTCAAGACCTGAGCATCGCACTATTAGTAACATGCACTCCCGCGCTTGTCATCGCCGGTCTCATTGGTATTTTCGGGGCACGTTGGATGAAAGAGGATATTGCTGCCGCTGATGAAGCAGATAGGCTTGCGAGAGGTTAGAAAGTGTCTATGCAGAGTTCGCATTATGCGTGAACTCTGCATAGACACTTTTAATCCAAACATTATAATGAGGGATGACTCACATCATGATTCACTTTTATGAACTCTCACAGTTAGATAGTGCGCAATACTCGCGCCTGTTGCGTCGCGCCGAGGTCGAGATCGACGACCTCATGGACTATGTTCGCCCGATAGTACGTGATGTGCAGAAGCGCGGAGATGCGGCACTGATCGAGTACATGGCACGCTTCGATGGTATAGAGCTTACCCCTGATCGCCTGCGTGTGAGTCGTGAGGAGATTGATCGCGCCCACCACGAACTTGACCGCGATGTATACGCGGCTCTGAAGCACGCAATCTCTAATGTACATACATTTCATGCACAGCAGATGCCGCCCGAGCAAACATTCACCCATGTTGCTCCCGGCGTGATGGTCGGCGAAAAGATAACGCCCATTACAAGTGTCGCGCTCTGTGTTCCCGGTCGCAAGGGTATTTTTCCATCGGTCATGTACATGCTAGCAACACCCGCGCAGATCGCAGGTGTGCCCCGTATCGTTGTATGCACGCCACCGGGACTCGATGGCAGCATCGATTCCGCCTCGCTTGTTGCCGCCGACCTATGTGGCGTACACGAGATTTATCGTATCGGTGGTCCACATGGTATCGCGGCGCTTGCTTATGGTACAGAAACGATACAACGTGTGCACAAGATTACGGGTCCGGGCAATACATATGTATCAGCTGCCAAACGCTTATTGTACGGCACCATTGATGTGGGACTTCCAGCTGGACCCAGCGAGTCGATTCTGCTCGCCGATGAGCACGCCAATCCCGAGCTTGTTGCGCGTGACCTGCTGATCGAGGCCGAACATGGTCCCGATTCGCCCAGCCTCCTCGTTACCAATAGCCGCACCCTTATCGATGCCGTGCTGCCTCTGCTAGAAGAGAAAATGGCCGCGCTTCCCGAACCGAGACAAGGCTACTGCCGTACTGGATTTGAGGGAGATAAAGGCACTGGTGGTATTGTCCTAACTGAAACAATGCAGCAGGCGATAGCGTTCGTCAATGAGTACGCGCCCGAGCACCTTGAGGTCCAGGTCCAGGAGCCATTCGCCTTGCTTAGTGATTTGAAGAACGCGGGGGAAATCCTGATTGGAGCATATACGCCATTCTGCATTGGCAACTATAGTGCGGGCACGAATGCCGTTTTACCAACAGGTGGCTTCGCACACACCTATTCCTGCACATCAGTCCACGACTTTTCTAAACGCACTGGCTTGGCCTATGTTAGCGAGGAAGGCTATGGACCTCTGAGCGAGACGACGCGTCGCCTTGCGGAATTTGAACACTTCCCTGCACACGCCAACGCGGTAACAGCGCGCCAAGTGTCGTCCACACAATCGTCAAAAGCATAAGGATTACAGTAACAATCGTCGCTCGTTGCAGGAATTCAACTCCATTACGAGCGGCGACAATTTGCGCAAGCCTTGTATTCGCTTTTAAAGGAAGATTCGCGCTATCGCTCACCTCGACAACCGCATTGTCATTCTCTAGCGCAACATACACGAGGTGGAGCGCAGGATCGGCCTGGACTCCGTTGGGGGCCTTTCCCACAGGCAGTGTACCTAACACATCAAACGTGCCACTATCGATAACTGTGATTGTACTACCACTATCATGTATACTACCGCCTTCGTCGTCCCCTTCGTTCGCAACATAAATACGTCCTGTTGCTGTATTGAACGTAATGCCTTCGGGATAGGGAGCAACAGGAATGCGTGCAGCAATGACGTTTTTTTTGGCGTCGAAGACATCTACCTCCTGCCCGCCGGCACATACAACGTAAACGCGCCCCAAAGCTTCGTCCACTTTTAATGGATGAATTGGTGTCTTTCCAAGTTGTGCCGTCGCGAGCGTACGAAGTGTCGCCTCATCAACAACGGACAGTGTACCACTGGCCACATCCGCCACATAGAGTTTTCCCAGCTGACTATCGACGCCAAGCCCCAGCGGGTGCGCACTTATGTGCAATTGAGATGCACTGACCTGTATTGGTCCTGTTTGCCACCCTGTCTGCACAGCAAAGCGATACACGATACCAGTGCTGCTCCATGAAACATAGATAATGTGACGCTGGGTATCGAGTGCTATACCATCATCACCGATCCCTGTCCGCAACGTTGCCAGCGTTTTTCCGGTCGCGCCATCCAGAATGAACAGATCCGCCTCGTTACTCTTGTAGCCGTCTACCGCGACAAATACCCGGTGTGTCGCGCTATCCACCTGTATGTCTGTGGCTACATCTCCAAGTTTGACGTGCCAGCGCACGACTCCCCTGAGAGGATCAAATGCCACAACCAGTCCTGGCCCCTCATGCGCGATGTAGAGCATGTGGGTTTGCGTATCAACCGCCATCGCCTCTGGACTTTTACCTGAATGTAGTGAACCGACGATGGGAAAGCCTGCGGCATGTGCATTTCCAGCAAATAGCAAGCTGAGTAGCAGTACAAGAAAAGAAAACAATCCGAGCCTGTAGTTCATTTTCGCGTGTTCCGTGTCTATCCATACTCTTGTACTATCTTAGCACGTACCACAACATGTTCTACAAAAACAAATAGAGGCTCCGATCATTGACCGGAACCCCTGCTTACTTACGCAGAATTAGAGGACTAATGGCCGTGATGGAGGAAGCCCTCGGCATCGCGCATCATGCCATCAACGCCCTTGTTGACCTCATTGTTGATGGCATTGTTCGCGACCTGATCGACCTCTGTTTTGAGCATCTGATCAACCATCTGGCCACCGGGAAAACGTGATGCGAGGGCATCAACTCCCTGATTAATGAAGCCATCTGCGGTGGTATCAATAGCAGCATCGGTTGCAAAGTTACCGACGCCCTGCAAAATGTTGTTTTCGTTAGGTGTGGACATGCCTACAATCTCCTCGAAAAAATAAAGTTGTTTTTGTGTTATTCCATCTGAACAACACACCGTATTATACGATAAGCCCTACAAAAAGTCACACTATTCCGGTGCGGTTTGTGAGAATGTTTTCGCCTCGGTAATCCACGTTTGAATTTCTTCCATAGTTGGCGTATGGTGTGCTAGTTTCTGCTTTGCCTGCAGGTCTACCAATGCTTTGTGCAGGTTCTCGGGTTTGCGATGCTGCAATTCCTTGCAACTGTTCACGCCTGCCTCTTCAAGTAGGTGAGACAACGCTTCGCCAACGCCCTTCAAGCGCATCAGGTCAGCCCGGTTTGCCAGTTCTTTGATAATCTGGGGAGTTGTTCCTGCTTTGGTGGCTAGCTCAGAGCGTTGGTGCGGGGTTTTCGCATGCTCAAGCAATTGTGTTGTGTTCCTGATACCTTCGGCTTCGAGTTTCGCGTGGAGTTCGGGGGTTATGCCTCTGATTTTGCTGATTGGATCGCTCATAGACTTGTTCCCTTTCTGTAACTTTTGCTGTAATGCTGTAGGTAGAACGCCTTCAATATAATACCACATCAATGGACATTTGTTGTGCAATATGTAGTCTATACGAAAAAATCACACTTTTTGGGTATATATTGCAAAGAGCTACTGGCAAGATAGAAGAGATATGTTATAATGCCTCCAATATAAAACTTCATAGCGGAGCATGAACAGGGTGAACTACATCACATGCGCTACAGGTGCTTATCGCTATGCCTAATGCAATGTTCAATTAGTATAGAGCGGTGTGAACGGCTATATGGCAAGTAATAATTATTCGTATGACCCAAAGAATGCTTTCTCTATGAACAATGCTTCTCTGCCTGCAGGTGGGCCGAGTGGAACAGAGCCGGAAATTGCGTTACCGGCGCAAACGCCCTCTACACCCTCTTCTCAACTACCAGCGGCGTCCTCACAGGCTTCGGGACAATCGTCAATTCCCGCTCAGAAGGGTGGGCTGGCCAATCTTCAACAACGCCTTGCCCCCGGGACTGAACTTTCTGATGGAAAACGCTATCGGATTGAGCGCATGGTTGCCGCAGGCGGGATGGGTGCGGTCTATCGTGCTATTGACAAACGTTTCAATAAGCCCTGCGCAGTCAAAGAGATGCTTGATGATTTTCAGAATGAGGGCGAACGTGCTCAGGCAGTAGAATGGTTTTCACGCGAGGCGTCGCTCTTGCTTGAACTCAACCATCAATGCATTCCACGTGTACGTGACTTCTTTGTTGATGGCGGTAGACACTACCTTGTCATGGACTATATCGAGGGGCCTACTATGGGAGCCGTCCTGGAGCAGGAGGCTACTGTTACAGGCTTAAATGGTGCGAGAGGTGTTACTGAAGCTCGTGCGCGCCACTGGGGACAACAAATCTGTAGCGTGCTCTCCTACCTCCATCGTCTCTCACCGCCAATCATTTTCCGCGACCTCAAGCCAACCAATATCATGGTGACAGACAATGATGACATCAAGCTGATCGACTTTGGCATTGCACGTACGTTTCAATCGCAACGTCAAGCGACGATCATTATGACCGTTGGCTATGCACCACAGGAGCAGTTGCTCGGCAATCCGGAGCCACGGAGCGATATCTATGCGCTCGGTGCGACGCTCTATAGAGTACTTACACGCCATGACGCATCGAACAACAAGCCAACGCTTTTTTCATTTCCGCCGCTGCGGTCACTGCGGCCAGACATAACACCGGCCTTCGAGGGAGTTATCATGAGGGCACTGGCGATGTATCCGGAACAACGCTGGCCCAACGCCAGCGAAATGGAGCGCGCCATTATCAATCTTCCACCGGTTCCTTCCAATGCGCCCCTTGCTGGCACACCTGCAGCAAAAATAGAACAGCGTCCGCAGGGCACGCCCAACACACCAAACAGTGTCAGGGCCTCCGCGCCAAACAACCCACCGATTGTACAATTGGGCGTCAATGGGCCTGCTAGTCAGCAAATTATTGCTGCCAAAAGCGCAATCACCGGAGGACGTTTAGAGGAGGCGTATGGACTGGTGCAACGTGCTTATGGGCTTGAGCCAAACAATGCTCTCGTTCACAAGCTCTTTGGCCAGATTTTCGCACGTCGCCAGCAGGCGGACCCGGCTATTCAAGCGTATATCCGGTCCTTACAGTTGAACGTTGAGGATGCCGAGACGCACAAGTTACTGGGTGATGTCTGGCTCTTTCTACGCCAACAACCACCACAGGCCATTCCAGAATACATTCAGGCCGTGCGCTATGACAATAGAGATTTTGAAGCGTATCAGCGTTTAGCGCAGTGCTACGAACGTACACAGCAACTTGATCCCGCCCTCCGTGCCTATCAAGATGCCATACGCCTCGCGCCCAAGCAAGCAGCTGTTATGGGGCCTCTGCAATTCGCGCTTGGTCAACTAGCTATGCGTATGAGCCAGTTTCAGACAGCGGAACAAGCCTTTGTACAGGTACTTATGATAAATCCAGCCGATTATCAGGCGCGTTTCCTGTTAAGTCAGGCATATGAAAAGCAGCATAAATTAGAAGACGCATTCCGTGAGTGCTCGTATGTTGTCGGTCCTCTGGGAGGAACAAATCCTGCTGTACCGCAACTTTACCAGCGCCTTCGTGCGCAACTTGGACGCTAGCATTTTGCTAACCCATATTAGGGAGAACTTTTTCATGAGGACGTATTCATCCACTTTCATCAAGCGAAAGGGTACCAGACTAGCAGTCTGTGCGTCGTACTGTGTACTCCCATGGCTTCTTACGCTTCTCTTGCTGCCGTCCACCCTCCTGCTTTCACCAGCTGCCTTTGCAAGTAGAGAGGCAACTCCTTCTGAATATATTGCGCGTGCAGGAGTAGCAGTCGTACGCATTATTGCTACATATAGTGCTCAAACGCTCGCGCCCGCACTGTCATCAAAAACACAAAATACTCCAACACCTACTCCTGCCCTATCTCCTGTTTCCTGCACTGGTTTAGGTGTAGTTGTCGCCAGTTGGTCGGGAAGCGCAAATGAGCAAAATACGTTTATTATGACCGATGGCTCTCTGGTCAACCCGAAGGAGCTGACGTGCGTATCAACTCCTCTACCTGTCACTCCGCCTCCCGGGGCAGCTCCGACAAAGTTATTAAGCCTCTCAGCAATTAGAGTGTACTTCAGCACAGCGTATAGCACCTCGCCAACAGAGGTAACAATTAATAATATGAATAGTGTTCATTGTAGTGCAGATAAGTGTAATGACGGCGTTTCTCTATTTTCATTTCACAGTGACACCCTCTTTCCCATTATCGAGCTAGCAACAACGGGAAACACAACTTCCTCTAACGCTATTGGACTCAGCCTCTCTTCCTCAGATGTCGCCACTCCCTCTTCGACATCCTCGGCACAGCAGCACCTTACTCCCACCTCGGCAGCACTTGGCGGGACTGCAGGTGACAAGGTAAATCTTCTGGAATGGGGGACACCCGTAGTTGACACCCACGGCTATCTGGATGAACTCTATACTAAGGATGGCTCAAACGCGAAATTTGTCTCTGCCAACGACATTCGAACGGTGTTAAATGATCAGAAATTAACAACTGACGCACAGCATCCAAACGCAGTCAACGACTCCTGGCAGAGCGGCATAAGTGCATACGCACAGGGACCGAGCCACTATGCTCAGGCAAATAAGAATTTTAGTCAGGCCTACAATGCCAGCAAAGCACAATTCCAGGGTGCTCAAACCTTTGAAGACCTGACAGCTTCGAGTAACCAGCAGGGAAACACTAGCCCATCAAGGGGTACACCTAGCAACGGCATCACGCTTCCACTTATTGGCTTCATTCCCTATCTCTTACTTGCTATAGGTCTTGTTGGCATCGTTGTGCTCATTATGCTCCTGGTTCTGCTCAACTTGCTTTTCAAACATGCGCAACGTCAGAGAGACTTTATAGAAGCAAACAAACAGGCAACGCTGCAGGCACAACAAATACAGGAAAGAGAAGCACAACAAGGACTTCCCCATCCTGTACCACCTAGGGCACATCAGTACAACCGACAACCGACGGCTTATCCCGCACAACAATCGTCCAATGGTACGGTCAATGCGGCTCCACTTGCCTCCCTTTCATCCGTACCTGTGCAGTCGAGCGCACTAGCTGATTATCCAACTATCGATTTAAAAGAAGCGCAACAAAACGGCATGCTGGATACAGATATGACGCAACCGTTTTCTTCATTCGACAGGCAACGCACCATGCAAGGCAATGAAGAACATATCGGCTTTGAGGTCATTACAAATACCAGTCCAGGTATCAAGCGCCAATATAAGCCAAACGAGGATAGCTTATTTGCGGTTCGTGGCATCCGTAACGAGAATGGACAGCCAGAGCAAATCGGTCTGTTTGTCGTCGCAGATGGCATGGGTGGTCATGCAAACGGGCAGGATGCCAGTCGGCTTGCTATTCAAACGATCATTGACTACTTGCTGCCCCGCCTTGCACATAAGGAAGATACACGCGAAAGCGCTGAGAAGCTTCTGGTCGATAGCGTGCAACTGGCAAATCAGGCCGTACATCAACATAATATTGAGCAAAATGCTGATATGGGCACCACTGTAACGGCAACACTTGTGATAAATGGGACCGCACATATAGCCAATGTTGGCGATAGCCGTACATACCTCTATCGCTTGTCAGACGGCTTAACAAAAGTTACACGAGACCACTCGGTGGTCGCGAGCCTCGTCGATGCTGGCATTATTAAGCCTGACGACATTTACACCCATCCAAAACGCAATCAGATTTACCGTAGTCTCGGCGAAAAGCCTTTTGTCGAGGTTGATCCCTTCACTGTACAACTCTATCCAGGCGACAAACTACTGCTTTGCTCCGACGGCCTATGGGATATGGTACGCGATCCCGAAATTCAGCGCGTATTAGAGACGCCAACCTCTAGCCCTCAGCAGATTGGCGAAAACCTTATTAGCGCGGCACTCAAAGGCGGCGGTGAAGATAACGTGAGCGTGATTGTCGTGAACGTCATGGATCATGTTTCGAAAGAAGCAACACCCGGGCTAGAAACAATCTATGTGCAAGATAACGTTAAGATGCCTCCACTTGCATAATCCATTCGTCGAAGAAAAAGAGCTGTTTGCGCGCCTAGGTGCGCAAACAGCTCTTTTTCTTCGACGAATGGAGATAAAAATTGTCGCACTTTCCCCCCTGTGCTATAATCAATGCAGCATCTTCTAGCCCCCATTCATGGGGTTTGAAGACAATTGTTGGGAGGACTTTTTATGACAGCAAATATTGGATATCTCTATGCTGGCATTCTGTTGGCGGGAGGGTTTGTGTTCGTCATCGCCGCAACGGTCTTCGCGAACATTATCTCGCCACACAAAAGAACAAAGGAAAAACTCCAGACGTACGAATCTGGTGAAACTCCGATTGGCAATGCATGGATACAGTATCCGCTTGGTTTCTACATTTTCGCGCTCCTTTTTGTTGCATTTGATGTTGATATTGTGTTTATTATCGCCTGGGCTATCATTTTTAAACAATTAAGCGTGTTTGGTTTCTTCGAAATTCTCTTCTTTATCGTTGTGCTTGCCCTCGGCTTAGTCTACGCATGGCGTAAAGGAGTGACACGATGGATCTAGTTCCACGTTCAGGAAATATTCCTACAGCAAACACAGGATATCGCGACTCCAATGCAGCACTCGCACGCGATCTTGCTCCTATTGCACAAATTACAGGCAAAGCCCTTACGCCCAAGACGCTGAGGGGTGATTTCCTGGCGCTTGACATTGATCGCGAACACCTTGTGGAGGTCTCGCGCTTCTTACGTGACCAGTTGGGCTTTGACCTCCTGGCGTGTATTTCGGGCGTCGATATGCTTGACCACCTGGAAACGGTCTACCATCTTCGCTCAATTGCACGCAATCAATTGCTCCAACTGAAAGTTCGTATAGATTCTGATAAACCCGAAGTCGATAGTGTCGTCTCAGTCTGGCCGACAGCAAACTGGTTAGAGCGCGAGACCTACGATATGTTTGGTATTCGCTTCACCGGCCATCCAGATCTGCGTCGTATGCTCTTGGATGATGAGTTTGAGGGATTTCCTCTGCTCAAGAACTTCCATCAGGTACCACTAACGGTTAAGGCACGTGCCACAACACAGGTCGACCCGAATATGGCCGTTGCGGGCGGTTTTCAGCAGCAACGTGTCGAGCGCGTGGTCCAGAAGAAGCTTGGACAGGGACAGGAAGAGCGTCTCCATCCTGGCACACCAACCTTTGGGCATACAGAAGAAACGCAACAAATTCCTGCAAATCAAAACGAATCAAATAGAGCAGGTCAGTCGACAACTGGTATAGAGGCCGACGCAGGGAAAGACAATAAGGATAAAAGCGGTATACGTGTCGGTAACGAGCAGATTTAATGCCTAAGACAAAAGCACGCAAACGTTCTGCGGCTCCAAGGAACGCTACACAAACAACAAGGGCTATTGGGCAAGGGAGTACGCCCTCGACAAACCGTAGAAGTACTGGTCGCAATACCCCCGTTGCATCTCGCTTGGAGGCAACACAGGGCGTGCTTATGCCTGCATTTGTCGCATTAGGATGCTGGGGACTGGCGATCTCGTTTCTCTTCTTCTTTCCTGATCCAAACCACCTTTTGTATGGTGGGATGGCGGCGGCGATGGGACTTATCTGGTCGATTATCGTCGGTATTCGTATCTCGCGTGTCATGCGTATGAGCCGAGAAGGGCGTATATACAAATAATACAGAGTAAACGTGTTAGATATAACGGCAATAAAAATGTAGAGTGATGCACACACAGAAACATAACAGAGGAAGTATATGGCTACAGAATCAGGCATGGGCGTACTAGCCGGAAGTACTGCTGACGAGCAAGAAGGCGTAAAATCACAAGAGATGTTGCTCAACATGGGACCGCAGCATCCTAGTACGCACGGCGTGTTACGACTCGTGCTATCGCTCGAAGGAGAAACAATTACTGACTGCACTCCAGTAATCGGGTATCTCCATCGTGGCATCGAAAAAATTCTTGAGAACCGTCCGATCATGGGTGGTATTCGCTACATGGATAACGCAGACTATCTCTCGCCAATGCTCAACGAAATCGCATACGCTGGAGCAGTCGAGCAAGAGATGGGGATTGAAGCTCCACGTCGTGCGCAATATATTCGCCTGCTTGTCGGCGAGATGCAACGCATCGCCAGTCACCTCGTCGCGCTAGGCACGTATCTACTCGACCTTGGCGCATTCACACCGGTCATCTATGCATTTCGTGATCGCGAAGGCATTTTGGGACTCTTCGAGGCGCTTGCGGGTAGCCGCTTCAACGTCAACTACCAGCGTGTTGGTGGCGTGCTCCACGACTTTCCTAAAAACTGGTTAACCGAATGTTCGGCGTTCCTCGATCAATTAGAGAAGAACATGGTCGAATTCAAACAACTGGTGTCAGGCAATGAAATTTTTATGTCGCGCACACAGGGTATTGGTTACATTGATCAGCAGCAAGCCATTGCGTATGGTATGACTGGACCGATGCTGCGTGGCAGTGGTGTGAATTGGGATATACGTGTCAACCGCCCATATATGGCATATCGCGAGGTACCGGTGAATGTACAGGTGCGTCAAGAGGGCGACTGCTTCGCACGCTATCAGGTAAGGCTCCAAGAGATCGACGAGAGCATCCGCCTGTGCCGTGTTGCCATCGATAAGATGCCCGGCGGCCCAATTGGGACTCGCACTCCTATCGCGCTACGCCCACAGCGTGGCGAGACCTACTTCGCAATTGAGAGTAGTAAAGGCGAACTAGGCGTATACTTTATCAGTGATGGCAGCGAGTACCCGTGGCGCGCTAAGTTGCGTGGCCCCTCGTTTGTCAATCTTCAGATATTGCCAGAACTGCTGCGCGGCCACAAAATGGGTGATGCTGTAGCGATCATTGGAAGTTTGGACCTCGTTCTAGGTGAAGTTGATAGATAATGCTTTAACTCTTGAACAGGTGTAGTACGCTACGCCTGTTCCTCTATCTCTCTTTTGGAGTTATCTATGTATACAATCTTGATCGCGGATGATATAGGGACGCAACTGCTGAATGGCATTTTTTCTTTAAATTTCTTGCAGTTTCTTGTGGCCTTAGCATCCATCTTTGGTTTTGTCTTGACCAGCGCCGCCATCCTTGTGTTCGCCGAACGCAAAGTCATGGCGTGGATGCAGGACCGCTTTGGACCTATTCACACCGGTCCTCATGGTCTTCTACAGTCGGTTGCTGACGTTGGCAAGCTGCTTCTCAAAGAAGACATTCACGCTTCGGTCACTGACAAAGCTGTCTTCCTGCTTGCGCCTTCCGTTTTTATCGCGCCTGTGATCGCCGCCTTTGCCGTGCTACCTCTTTCGCCCTTTGTTGGCATACCAGGAACGGCACTCGCAACCGGTCTGGTCTACCTTGTTGCCATGAGTTCAATCGACGTGATTGGTGTCATCATGGCTGGCTGGGGTTCGAATAGCAAATATTCGCTCATTGGCGGACTACGCGCAGCCGCGCAAATGATTTCCTACGAGTTGCCGCTTATCCTTTCCCTTGTTGGCATCGTCATGTTTACAAGTATTCTTTCCAAAAATGATGGCATCGGCACCATCTCGCTTCGTGAAATCATGAATTTCCAGAATGTCTGGCACAGAACTGGTATTCCTGTGCTCGACTTCATCTTTGATGGCTTCACGCCATGGGCGTGGTTCATCCTCTTCCAGCCATTTATGCTGGCCATTTACTATATCTGCGGATTGGCAGAGACGAACCGGCCCCCATTTGACTTTCCAGAAGCGGAGTCGGAGCTTGTTGCTGGCTATCTGACCGAGTATAGCGGTATGCGCTGGGCGATGTTCTTCCTTGGCGAATATGGCAACATGACGATTGTCTCGGCGATTACTGCGTACCTCTTCCTTGGAGGATACGGCGGTCCCGGTGTGAACTACCTGACGGGCCTTAACAATGGCTGGTTTGGGCTGCTGGGCAATCTGCTCGCCCTTGGCTACTTCATCTTTAAAGTCTATAGCCTGTGCTTCATCTTCATCTGGGTACGCAGCACACTACCACGTCTGCGCCCCGACCAGTTGATGCAGTTCGCATGGCTGCTTCTCATTCCATTTACGCTGGGTAACATCGTCGTCACGGCAATGCTGTACCTCGTCATAAGTGGTCTTGGCTTACCCACATGGGTATTCCTTGTCGTGGTTGCCTCGGTGAACTGGGCCGCCCTATTCTTCTTCATTCGCCTTGTAGGGCGCGTCACGATTTCTTCGGCCCGCCGTGCGCGGACACCTTCGATTCGTGCTCGCCAGCGCGTGGCTGCAGCTCCAGCTTTGCCACTGCGTGACGCCGTACCAGCACGCGTCGCTCTACCACAGGGTGGAAGTGCTCCAACGGTTACAGTTGATAGAGAATAGCAGGCATTCTTATTCATGACAGGGACAAGCCCCATCGCTATCATATACGAGTGCTCGTATATGATAGCGATGGGGCTTGTCCCTGTCATGTCTGATATATCACTTCCCCTATTTTTTGTTCCTCCGGTACACTAGATAAAACACCGTATTTTTGCCTATTCCCCTTGACTTCACCCATTAGGGCGTGCTAATATCCGAGTATACAAGTAAGATATATATTGTCCTGGGGGACAACAAGCAGCGGATACGAATTAGATATTTTTCATCCGCTACACTTTCCACTTCTACGAAAGAGGTATTTGCATGGTTCAGGCTTCTTCACGCAATATCGCGAAGCTGGCTCTTCGCGTATTCCTGGCGATAGCTGCGCTGATTGTCGTTTCTGTTCTTGTGTGGCAAGGCATCGTGGCGTCCGGCGCGCCAGACCCAACATTACCACATACAGATACACGAGTGGCAGTCGTCAATACAGGCATACTGGTCTTTCGTGAGGGCTTGGAATGCATACTGGTCATTTCCGCAGTTGTTGCCAGCATGATGGGATCTAACCAGAAATACCGCCGCCCAATTGCCATAGGAGTTTTAGTAGGCTTCTTCGCAACAATTGCGACATGGTTTGTTGCCGTCGGTATAATCAACGATCTCTCGCAAAACATCTCCGCCCTACAGGTCCAGGCGGCGACCGGCTTGCTCGCAGTCATTGTGCTGCTTACCGTCATGAACTGGTTCTTCCACAAAATCTACTGGACTGGCTGGATTTCGATGCACAACCGCAAGAAGAAAGAGTTGCTGAAAAGCTCGAAAAATCCTGCCGCATCAGCTGCGAAGGTGCTCTGGGGGCTTGTACTCCTCGGCTTTACCTCGTTCTACCGTGAGGGTGTTGAGGTTGTGCTCTTCCTGCAAAGCTTCCGCCTGCGCCTCGGTTCGACGGTTGTTCTGGAAGGCGTCATCGTCGGACTCGTGCTTACTGGCTTTGTCGCAATTCTAAATTTCGTAGCTCATCGTCACCTACCCTACAAGAAGATGCTGATTATCACAGGCGTGATGCTTGGCGCTGTGTTGCTCGTCATGGTCGGCGAGCAAGGTCAGGAGATGCAGTTGGCACACTGGATTCCGACAACGCCCATTCCACAACTACAGTGGATACCCTCCTGGATGGGTCTCTGGTTCTCAGTCTACCCGACAGTTGAGACACTAGGATTGCAAGCGTTCGCTGCCATCGCTGTACTTGGCTCCTACTTCCTCGCAACAAATCAGAGAGTTTGGGCGCCCAAACGCCGTGGAGAGACTCCGGCGAAGGTTGCTGAAGAGGCACCCCGCGAGACCGTTCACGCATAAAAGATAGATATAGGGGCAATAATAACACTGTAGGGGTTTAATTCTATTACACCTTGTTCGGCCATCGACATTGTTTGCAGAGTTGTTGAAATGTTGCACACTTCCTTGCGAGATTGTCATATGCCTAGAGGGTGTAATAGAATTAGACCCCTACAATACGTGGGTATCTCAATATAAATGCAGTATTTCCATAGAGTTTCTTCTCCAAAGAACTACTTCACAAGAAGCCATACCTGACCAGAAGCACCAACTCTATTTACAGAGAATTCCCAGCACCCTGACTCGGGCAATACAAAACCTGTTCCCCATTCGAGACCAGGACGGGACCAAGTTGAGGAACCATGATACGTTATCCATTTCGCCTTGACGATTTCGCCACGCGGTCCATGCGCAGCAATTTGCATGTCACCATCGCCAGTCATGCGCCAAACAATCTTTACTTCTTTGTTGACAACCATCTCATTAAATAGCAATGCCCATAGCTCCGTTTTCCCGCTCGTCGTGCCTTGCACCTCTGGTATTCCTATCGTTGAAATCGGCGATGGGGGTTGACAATGTGCAGCACCAAGCACGACTGTTGGAGTACTCTTGCCTGGAGTTTGCTTCGTAAATGAAGACTGTTGCGTAGGAAATGCAGAGCATGCCGCAAGCATCATGAGTATCCAAAGGGAAGAAAGTGGTCGGTATCCAATCCAAAAGTGTCTGCTGGAACACATAAACTCCTCCTCATTTTTGGCACATAACAATTTCTTATCGCTATGTACAATAGTATCCTGAAATGAGGCTGAAACTGATGGTGCTTTGGATGTTCACTTCCTATTCAATCAGCTGACATATCAGCCCTCGCTCGATTCAGTTCGGGCAGCATATGTGGCGGTCCAAGTTGCTCTATTGTATAGCCCTGCGGATATTCTCTATGCTTAGCTTGCTCTACATAGAGATAAGGCTTTGTGCGCGGCGGAAAGAAGCGCAGCGCGAAGGCACGTGTTTTCAGTGTGATATTTAGTAGTGTACGTAGAATTTGGGGCGGCTTCGGAAAGCCAAAAGCATTCAGCATTGCATCATCGAGTAGTGCATAGACAACGGGCCGAAATAGTTTGCTTATTGCTGGCGGCAAACCAAACCAACTCAGGAAGAGGTCACGCGTTGCCTCGCCAACACGCTGATTGCTTTCGGCATAACGGAAGTGGTCATGTTCGTATTGAATATTGTACTGCTCGAAGGCTTCAAATGTATCAGGAATATCCTTGATGTTCATACGCTTGCCAATCTCACACCAGAAATAGTAGGCGGCAAGCTTTTCTTTTTCACACATTTTGCGCCAACCGAAACGAGCATTCCAGCGAATCGGCTCATAGATAAAGGTCGAAAGCACGTACAGATAGTCCTCGTTAGAAATCGTAAAATGCTTGTGAATACGGTTCATGCGCTTTTGTGCTGCCCGCCCCCGTTCGCTATCATAGCTAAACGCCGACATCTCGGCAACAATTAACGACGTATCATCATAGCGCTTCTGCGTCCGGTACGCGAACTCGCCTGTCGCATCAAGCAATGCGGAAATACTCGGCACGCAATAGGTACGATACAAAGCGATTTCAAGCGCCCGAATCTGGTCCCAAGCAAACTCATAGCACGAGGTCAACTGGTACATCTCCACATGGTCCCTCTGCGGATCAAGCTGCTGTATCCGGTGCAAAATATCATAGCGTCCCATGCTTTATTCCCTTTCTTTTGAACATATCGCTTGTTTTTCCAAATATACAGGCGCGAGCCTTTTCGCCTGATCCACGCCTCTAATATCACACCTTCGCTGCAAGCCAGCTGAGGACCTCAGTCGCACTCTGATCGGGGGGAAAGACGGGATAGAAGACTTTGGTGATTTTCCCATCAACGCAAATTAAGGTGACACGCTTGACCAGCGTGATTCCGTCGTACTCAAATGTTGGTAGGCTGAGTGCATGCGCAAATGCTAGCTGTGCATCGCTCAGGAGCAAAAATGGTAGGTGTAGTCGCTCTGCGGCCTCCTGCTGATACTCTCTTGTTTGAGTGCTCAACCCAAAGACCTGCTGAACTCCTACTCCGCGCAGTTCTTGAAAATGATCTCGAAATGAACACGCCTGCGGTGTGCAACCTCGTGCCCCGGGTATAAGATTCCAGCTATCCGGCGTACTCTTATCTGGCTCACCGGTGCGAGGATAACAGTAGACAACCGTCATTCCCTTTAGTTGCGACAGATCAATAGTAGAACCGTCGGTGGCAAGCAGGGGAACTGAGGGTAGCTGTAAACCAGTCAGATGATTACAAGCGCCATCATCAATTGGCCTTGGAAGGTCTTGCGGCACTGTGTACAGATTCTCCGTTTGCGACATAGTAATCTCCTCTTGTTGTAATAACGTTACTTTCCACGTCTACAAACATGATACCTCACATCGCCTCCTACACGCCTCGGATACTCACAATGAGCAGTGTCAGGGCAATACTCAAAATGGAGCCAGCAATGACCTGTCCCAGTGTATGACGCCGCAGAACGACACGTGACCAGCAAACGGCTATAAGCAAAAGGAAGAGCGGCAAGACAACTGTGCCGTACAATACGGTCAACATTGTAGCGGCGGCGGCAAGCGATGAGGCGTGGATGCTGATCTTCCACCACAGCGTCACAATCATCATTACACACCCGCTGACGACCGTTATCAGTAAGAGCGTCTGCAGGTTCTTGGGGCCATGCGTAAAAAAGAGCGTTCCCAGACCAATGAGTGCTGACGATATTCCAAAGAGGAAGGGACCAACGCGCTGTGATCGCATGCTAACATCGGGGTCGGTAAATGTACCTCTACGCACGCCAACAAGAATGTAGATCATTGGTCCAAAGCTGAGAAACAAGAGGATAACAAGCGCGTAGAGCGATGCGGTAAGCAGGCTCTGGGCATGGTAGAGCGCGACAAAAAAAATAAAGGGTAACGAGACAACTAATGGTGAAAGGAGATTGGAGACAAAACGAGCGACACGCACTTGTGGCGTTTGTGGAAGTTTTGCGAGTGAAGAGTGTGACGGTACAGGTGTGGGGACGTGCTGAGCATGCTCGTCAAAAGCAAGGTTGTCAGACATAGTTCTCCTTATAGGGCTACTTGATGAGCAACGATAGGATGGCCTACTACTTTGCTTGCAACACCGCTAAAGGTTTCCGCATCTCCACTACACCATACACTTAGAGTGCCAACAGGTGTTTCTGCACCAATAGGACGCACAAGTCCTTCGGTTTCGAGTACAGCACGCGTACGCCTCGCTACAGCTGCTCCACTATCAATCACCAGCACATTCCTCCCCACGACCTGCTCAATCGCCGGACGCATCGCGGGAAAATGTGTGCACCCCAACACCAGCACGTCGATGTTCTTCGAGAGCAAGGGATGCAGCACATGGTGCAGTGTCTCCTCAACCACCGGCCCCGCCAGTTCGCCGTGCTCAACCAGCGTCACCAGTTCGGGACAACCCACGGCAAACACCTCCACACCAGCTGCGAAATCCTCTATCAAATGGTGTAAATACGCAGCTTTGACCGCTTGATTGGTAGCGGCAACACCAATTCGCCCGCGCCTCGTTGCACGTGCCGCAGGCTTTACCGCTGGCACAACACCTACGAATGGTACGTCGAAGGTCGAGCGCACAACGTTGAGGGCTGCCTGTGATGCCGTGTTGCAGGCAATCACAATGATCTTGACCCCTTGCTCTATAAGAAAGCGGCATGCATTCGTGGTCAACTCGGCTATTTGGGCATCACTGCGCACTCCATAGGGACAGTGGGCCGTATCGCCAAGATAGATATAGTCCTCCTGTGGAAGTTCCTGCCGCAATGCTGAAAGAATCGTTAGGCCGCCTGCCCCAGAATCGAAAACGCCAATTGGTGCCATCGCTCGCCCCACAACCTTTTGCCTCGCATCATTAAAGGCGTATATACTGCGCTCAGCATCACGCCCAGGATACACCTCTGATGGCTCCTCATCGGTATTCCACTGTTGCATAACTGCTCTTTCTACTCTCCACTCCGAAACTCATGCTGCTCGCCAAACACATGCCGCATCGTATCGCTGATCTCGCCCAATGTTGCATACGCCTCTACAGCCGCGATGATCAGGGGCATGACATTTTCTTCCCCAGCCGCACCCTGTTCCAGCGCCTGCAAGCACTGCTGCACGAGTTCGTTATCACGCCTCTGCCGCAGTGCTACAACCTTTGCCGCCTGTCGCTTGCCCATCTCGATATCCATCCTCAGCAAGTCTGGATGCGCCTCTTGCTCAATCGCAAAACGGTTAACGCCCACCACAATAGAGCGTTTCTCTTCCAATGCAAGCTGGTACTCATAGGCCGCCTGCTCAATTTCAGCCTGCATAAAACCATGCTCAATTGCATGTACGCTGCCACCCAGCGCATCGATCTTCTCGATGTACTCCCATGCCCGCTTCTCGATCTCGTTCGTCAGCGACTCGACATAGTACGAGCCTGCCAGTGGATCAACCGTGTCTGCCACCCCTGTCTCAAACGCGAGAATTTGCTGGGTACGCAGTGCCACCCTTGCCGACTCCTCGGTCGGCAGCGAGAGCGCCTCATCCTTCGAATTCGTGTGGAGCGACTGCGTACCACCCAGGACAGCTGAGAGGGCCTGATACGCAGTGCGGACGATATTGTTATCGGGTTGCTGAGCCGTGAGCGTCGAACCCGCCGTTTGCGTATGGAAGCGGAGCATCATCGAGCGCGGGTCCTGGGCATCAAAGCGTTCCTTCATAATATGCGCCCACATGCGCCGCGCCGCCCGGAACTTGGCGACCTCTTCAAAAAGATTGTTATGACTATTGAAAAAGAAGGAGAGTTGACCCGCGAAACGGTCCACGTTCAGCCCTGCATCCAGCGCCGCCTTCACATAACTAATCGCGTTGGACAGCGTGAACGCCACCTCCTGCACCGCCGTTGATCCCGCCTCACGAATATGGTAGCCACTGATGCTGATCGTGTTCCAGCGCGGCACCTGCTCGCCACAAAAGCGGAAAATGTCGGTGATGATACGCATCGAATGCTGGGGCGGGTAAATGTAGGTGCCGCGCGCGATATATTCCTTGAGGATGTCGTTTTGCACCGTACCGGAAAGCTTGCGCGGCTCTATGCCCTGTTTTTTCGCGACTGCGATATAGAGCGCGAGGAGGATACTTGCGGTGGCATTGATCGTCATTGAGGTGCTGATACGGTCAAGTGGCAGTCCATGCAGCAGCGTCTCCATATCTTCTAAGCTCGATATCGAGACGCCGACCTTGCCAACCTCTCCCTCCGCTAAAGGATGGTCGGCGTCGTAGCCCATCTGTGTGGGCAGATCGAAGGCGACCGAGAGACCGGTTGTACCCTGCGAGAGCAAATAGTGGTAGCGTTTGTTTGACTCTTCGGCAGTGGCAAAGCCAGCATACTGACGCATCGTCCACAGGCGTGAACGGTACATACCAGGATGGATGCCGCGTGTAAAGGGAAACTCGCCCGGATAGCCTAGCCCCTCTTGTAGATCGACATCGCGCAGGTCATCGGCGGTCACGACATCTGGAACCTCTATGTCTGAACTGGTGACAAATTTCTCTTGACGCTGGGCCGACTTTTCCCGTGCGACGTGCGCAGTCGTCTCTCGCCACTCTGCGGGAGACTCGCTTTTCTGCTGGTCCATTGCTCCCTCCTTCTATGCATCTTCCTCGAATTATAGCATACCGCCAATAGGAGGATTATTCGCTAGCCGTGATGATCACCAAGGTTTCGCCCTGATCGACCGTCTGTCCCTTGTTCACACGTAGCTCTTTGATCGTACCCGCGATAGGTGCGGAAAGATCGTTCTCCATCTTCATAGCTTCAAGCACCACCACCGTTTGACCCGCCTCGACCTTCGCGCCCTTCTCTAGCGGCACATTCACCACCAGACCCGGCATTGGTGCTTGGACCGTTGCTTCACCCGTCGTCGCCCCTGAACGCGCCATGCCCGCCAGTAGTTTGGCACGCTCATCTTCAACCATTACCTCAAACCGCTGACCGGCAACCTGTATCTCATACGTCTCGCTACCCTTCTGGTCCGCCTTCGTAATTCGCCGCGCAAACACCTCGTACGACTTGCCCTCTATCAGTAAGCTATAGCGTCCGCCCTCGCCCACAACGCCCTTGTTATCCGCGCTTAACGGCGCAATCTGTTGCCAATCTATCGCATGTGCAATCCCGTCTAGCGTTACTGATTGCTGTCCCTCTTCGCCTATTTCGATGCGATGTGTTTGCTTATGTATGGTGGTGATGTATGCCATATGGATGTACCTCTTATCAATATATTCTATGGCATTATAACATCTGCCATGAGAAAGGGTTCCACATTCCAACATATGCACATATTGGGATGTGGAACCCTTTCTCCCTATCTTATTGTGCCCATGGTAGCGTTCCGACCTCGTTATCTTGTCTTTGCGGATACCCTTTTTGTTTTATTCAGAAAATATGGCGGATTCTAACACTCCTCTAACACTCTTCCTACGTTGTTCTAACACATGTCATGTCATACTTGTGCACAGAAGCTAACACGTAAGGGACACACGTAAGGCACAAGAAGATGAACGCACAGACCCCACAACATAGCGAACATATGCACACCGAATGCTTCGTTCAACCGGAGCAGCGCGTACGGTGCGCGAATTGTGATATCGAAATCTTGTGGCCTGCGGTCGTCGTGCAGAATACGTCGTATTGCTGTACAGGCTGCGCCGCTGGTGGCCCTTGCACCTGTGATTACTCGCTCTATCGCTCGGTGAATATTTCCGGTGTCATCCATTACGGCACCGAGTATGGACGTGAGCAAGAACAATAACGTCGTTTGTTGAACATACAGCACAAAGGAGTAGTAACGTGGCAAGAATTCGTCCTGTTGGCGACCGCGTGGTCGTGAAACCAGCAGCAAAAGAGGAAGTCACAAAGAGCGGTATCGTTCTTCCTGATACAGCAAAAGAGAAGCCCCAGGAAGGCACAGTCATCGCCGTAGGCAATGGTCGCTTGTTGGACAATGGCGATCGCTCCCCACTTGATGTACACGAGGGAGACCGCGTACTCTTCGCCAAGTATGGTGGCACAGAGTTCAAGCTGGACAACGAAGAGTACCTTGTATTGAAAGAAAATGACATCCTTGCTGTTCTAGGCTAGTTACAACTGTTGTTGAAGGAGATAGATAGTCATGGCAAAGCAACTCGTATTCGACGAAGAGGCTCGTCGCGCCCTTAAACGCGGTATCGACATTCTGGCTGGCGCCGTTAAGACCACCCTTGGACCAAAGGGCCGCAACGTTGCCCTTGACAAGAAGTTCGGTGCACCCAGCGTGACACACGACGGTGTGACCGTTGCAAAAGAAATTCAGCTCGAAGATCCATTTGAGAACATGGGCGCCCAACTGCTCAAAGAGGCTGCAACCAAGACCAACGATGTCGCCGGTGATGGCACAACCACCGCCACCGTCCTGGCGCAGGCTATTGTCAACGAGGGCTTGAAGAACCTCGCCGCTGGTGCCAATCCCATGCAGTTGAAGGCCGGTATCGATCGCGGCACAGAAGCGGTCGTCGAGTATATCCGCAAGTCCGCTATTCCCGTCGAAGGTCAGAAAGAGATCGCCCAGATCGCCACAGTTTCTGCCGCCGATGAGCAGATCGGTCATCTGATCGCCGAGGTCATGGATCGCGTTGGTAAAGATGGCGTCATCACCGTCGAAGAGTCTCGCGGCATCAACTTCGAGACCGAGTATGTCGAAGGTATGCAGATCGACAAGGGCTACATCTCACCATACTTCGCGACCAACACCGAGAAGATGGAAGCCTCGATTGAGAACCCATACATCCTGATCACGGACAAGAAGATCAGCGCAGTCCAGGACCTCCTGCCAGTCGTTGAGCGCATGGTCCAGCAGGGCAAGCGCGAAATCGTCATCATCGCGGAAGATGTCGATGGTGAGGCCCTCGCAACTCTCGTAGTCAACAAGCTCCGTGGTATCCTCAATGTGCTCGCAGTCAAAGCTCCCGGCTTTGGTGATCGCCGCAAAGAGATGCTTCGTGACATCGCCGTTCTCACCGGTGGTACTGTGATTAGCGAAGAGATGGGCCGCCGTCTCGACAGCGCAACCCTTGAGGATCTCGGCTCCGCCCGTTTGGTCATCGCCCACAAGGACGACACAACCATCGTCGAGGGTCATGGTGACAGCGCGGACATCCAGGGCCGCATCCGCCAGATCAAGGCTCAGATCGAAGAGACCACCAGCGATTACGATCGTGAGAAGCTCCAGGAGCGCCTCGCCAAGCTCTCCGGTGGTGTTGCTCTCATCCGCGTCGGTGCTGGCACGGAGGTCGAGTTGAAGTACCGCAAGACCCGCGTTGAGGACGCCCTGTCCGCGACCCGCGCCGGTGTTGAAGAGGGTATCGTTCCTGGTGGTGGTATTGCCCTTGTTAACGCGATTGAGGCCCTCAATAACTTGAACCTCACAGGCGATGCCGCAACAGGTGTACAGATCCTGCGCCGCGCTCTTGAGGAGCCACTGCGCCAGCTCGCTGTCAACGGTGGCCGTGATGGTTCCGTTGTCGTCGAAGGTGCGCGCCGCGCTCAGAGGGAGCATGGCAACAACAAGAACATTGGCTACAACGTCCTCACCGACAACTTCACCGACATGGTCGAGGTTGGTATCGTGGATCCCGCCAAGGTCACACGCTCTGCCTTGCAGAACGCGACCAGCATCGCGGCAATGATCCTCACCACCGAGGCTCTCATCACCGATCTGCCGGAGAAGACCCCTGCAGCTGCTCCTGCGATGCCGGAGTACTAAGATTTAGGTGTACCAACAAAAAGAGCATGATTGACATAGCAATCATGCTCTTTTTGTTGATCCTTGCCACATGATGATTGACAGTCTAGCAGGGACCAGGGCACCCGCAAGGGGACGCCCCTCCCATACACGAACCCGCTTGAGAAGCCACCATGTATGGGAGGGGCATTCCTCATGGCGTTACCGTAAGGCTCGAATGGGGACCAGGGCGCCCGCTGCCTGTAGCATTCCCCGAATGCGG
>CAXTCR010000012.1:0-32754 GCA_964242555.1 uncultured Ktedonobacteraceae bacterium | reverse complement strand
CACCTTCGTTGGGAAGTGCTTCATCGGCGGCACCGACGAGTGCGATACTTGCCCCGATAGGTGCTGATGCGCCTTCTGGCACTAAAATCTTGCGCAGCACGCCGCTTGCAAATGACTCAACCTCAATATTGACCTTGTCGGTCTCGATTTCCGCGAGGGGTTCGCCCTTTTTGACTGGCTCGCCTACCTGTTTGAGCCAGCGCAGGATTTTGCCCTCTTCCATGGTATCGCCCATTTTGGGCATTTCTACTGTTTTCATCTTTCCTTACCTGTATGCAATGGCTGCTGGCACAATCGCTTTAACAGCGTTAACAACATCAGATTTCTTGGGGAGCGCGGCCCGTTCCAGCACTTTCGAGTAGGGCATAGGCACATCGGCTCCATTGACATGTCCAATGGGTGCATCCATGTAGTCGAAGGCGTGTTCGTAGACCAGCGCGGCCAGTCCCTGACCGGTGCCGTAGTATTTCCAGCCCTCTTCGGCGATGACGACGCGGTTGGTCTTCTTTACGGAATCGACAATCAGGTCGATGTCGATGGGGCGAATGCTGCGCAGGTCGATTATCTCGGCCTCGATGCCTTCCTTGGCAAGGTCTTCTGCCGCTTGCATTACGATGTGAAACATGCGCGAGAAGGTGATGATGGTCACATCACGTCCTGTACGTTTGATATCAGCCTCGTTGATCGGGACGGTATATTCGACGCCCTCGTCTGGTACCTCGCCTTTGACATTGTAGAGCAGTTCATGCTCGATGAATAGGACCGGATCGGGGTCGCGCACCGCTGATTTGAGCATTCCTTTAGCGTCATAAGGAGTAGCGGGCATAACGACTTTCAAGCCGGGGACGTGTGCATACATGGTTTCAAGCATCTGGGAGTGTTGTGCTCCACGTTGTGCACCCCCACCACCGGGCATGCGCACAACCAACGGCAAGGATGGTTGTCCACCGAACATATAGCGGAATTTGGCGGCATTGTTGATAAGCATGTCGCTGGCGAGCAAGCTGAAATTGATCGTCATGATTTCGAGAATGGGACGTAGCCCATTGAGCGCGGCACCAATGGTCAAACCAGTAATAACTTCTTCTGCAAGCGGCGTGTCGCGTACGCGTTTTTCGCCGAATTCCTCGAATAAGCCTTTGGTGACGGCATAGGTGCCGCCATAGCCAGCGATATCTTCGCCTAGGATAAATACGCGCTCGTCGCGCTGCATTTCCTCACGGATAGCTTCGCGAAGCGCATCACGATACGTTATCGTACGCATAATTCTTCAAATCTTTCTTCTCTTCAGGCAAAGGTCCTGAACGAGCACCTGTTCGTTATTTCTGACGATGTGTGATGGCTGTGGAGTTATCGACCAGGATGTCCGTGTATAATTCTTCTAGCGTTGGGTCCGCGCTGTTTTCGGCAAACTCGGCGGCATCCTCTGAAACTTGCGTGGCCTTTTCGTCGTTGGCATCCAACTCGGCCTGTGTCGCGATATCGTTTTCGATCAGCATCTGCTCAAAAATGCCAATGGGATCGCGGGAGGTGCGCCAGTCGTGTTCTTCCTCGCGTGTGCGATAGTAGGCAGGATCAGTCATTGAGTGACCACGGAAACGATAGGTTTTGATTTCAAGGAGGGTTGGCCCTTTGCCACTGCGCGCATACTCAACGGCGGCTTGTGTTGCCTCGTAGACCGATAGCACATTCATGCCATCAATCTGTGCTCCGGGAACACCATAAGCGGCGGCACGCGGGAGTAGATCGTCAATGGCCCATGCTTTTTCAACGGCCATACCCATCGAGTACTGGTTGTTTTCACAAATATATACAACCGGTAGCTTCCAGAGCGCTGCAAGGTTCATCGCTTCATGGAATGCACCCTCGTCAACCGCGCCATCGCCGAAGAAGCACATAACTACGGAGTCCTGCCCCTGATATTTCGCGGCGAAAGCCACGCCTGCCGCGATTGGCATTTGGGCCGCAACAATACCATTGCCGCCATAGATGCCTAGCTCGTTGCTCCACATGTGCATGGAGCCGCCCTTGCCTTTGCTACAACCAGTAATTTTGCCGAACAGTTCCGCCATAACCGCACGCGGGTCCATGCCTTTTACGATGGCATGTCCATGTTCACGATAGCTGCACAGGATTTTATCGTCTGGGCGGAGCGTGGAGATACTGCCGACGCCGACTGCCTCCTGCCCAATATAAAGGTGCATGAATCCACCAATTTTGCCACGTGTATATTCCTCGGCACTCTTCTCCTCAAAGCGGCGTAGGAGTGCCATTTTGTAGTGCATTTCTAGGAGTTGTGTGCGCGTCAAGCCGGCAAGCGTCGCGTTTCGAATCGCCATAGGCCCCCCTTATCTTAAAAGAGATACATGAGTGTCATGTATAATTCGTCAAAATTTCTTCCCTGGCATACCCCGGTGTATGTGAGAAAGCCTTCCCGAACACGTCGTTGTGTTAACTAGTTTACTTGTCTTATTTTACCCCATTCGTGTGCACTATGCTATAGGGGATTTTTTACCTTCTGCCACTCCCCTTATCGCTAAAGCCACTGATAAAAATACTTACTGTTTCTCCTGGATCGAGCTCCGTCAGCACATTCACCTGCACAATCCATTTGACCCACTCGAAGCCACGCCGACCTGGGACGACCAATCGTAGTGGAAAACCGTGTTCATGCGAGAGTACCTCTTCGCCAACATGCGTCGCCAACAAAGCCTTCTTTGCTTCATCAAGTGGAAGACTCCAACGATAGCCCGTCACTGAAACAAAGCTTACGTAGCGAGCATCCCGCTGTATATGTACCTCTTGAAGCAAACGGCTAATACTTATACCCTTCCAACGCTGCGTACTGTAAAAACCACCAGTACAATCTAACGTAGCTTCTAATACATCATTCGTGGAGGCTAGTTCGTCATAGGAAACTTTACGCGGTTTGTCCACTGCTCCCCCGACTGCTAATTGCCATGTTTGTGTATCCAATGGACGTGGCGAGTCGGCTACCCAGCTTGAGGTGGGAAAGGCGTTTCCGGCGTAGCTACCACTTTCACGTGAACCGGTGAAGCGACGTTCGGCTCCTGGTAGTGTAAGCGTGCGTTGTGCAACCTGTTGTGCGGGCCATAATAGACCGCCGCCCAGGAGTAATGTGCTGAAGGAGAGGATGCGACGCCTACCTATAATATCGCGCTTGCGTAACCATTTGAAGCGAACAAGCATGTGAAATAGGATTGCCGCTGTAAGGATGAAACCGAGCGCGATATGCCAGTTTAGCAGATTTAGGCCCGCAACAAACCATTCACCGCCACCTACCCACCAGATACCAGAACCTAATGCTAAAGAGACAAAGAGAAGTGCCAGTGCACCAAAAGTTGTACGACGATCCCAATATTGAGTATGAATAAGTCGTGGCAAGACGCGTCGAAGCTTGCCCCAGAGCAATAACAAGAGCCAAAGACCCGCGATACCGTGTAGGGCAAAGATTATCCACTCTTGCGGCAGTCCACTGACCAGACTTATCAGGCCAAGTACAAACGCAAGCAGTGTGGCAAGTGCAATACTCCAATCGGTAAGGCGCGGTGACATAGAAATGTCCTTTAGGCTGACGAACAAATACCATAGATATTATATGGCATATCTACAATAATGTAGCTAACTATAAGTAACAAAAAAAGGCGTGTTGAATTTCTCTCAACACGCCTTTTTCTTGCCGTTGTCGTTCTCAAGCGTTACGCTTGTGCGACTTCTGGTGCATCGGTCTTTGGTGTCTCATTGCTCTGGCTATTGGCCGAGATGAGGTCAAGTAGTTCTTTACGTGAACGCTCTAAGAAGTTCCGTAGTTGTGCTTGCTTCTCAGTATTGCCATGGCTTGTATTAGAAGAGGGATAAGATTGTGATGGGAGAAAAACAAGAGTGTGGCAATTCAGTCCAGCTGAATTGCCACACTCTTGTTTTTCCTGACTAGGAGCCATGATAGTGGCAGTGAGAAACAATAGAAACTACTTTTTAGTGATTGCGTCTGAAAGTTCTTTACCTGGGGTGAAGCGCACGCGGTCTTTCGCAGGCACTTCAATGGTTTCGCGGTTGCGTGGGTTGACACCTTTACGAGCTGCGCTCTGACGCACCTTAAAGGAGCCAAAGCCAACTAAGCGTACTTCGCTGCCCGCCTGAAGTGCCTCACGAATGGAATCAAGAGTTACTTCCAGGACATCTGATGCCTGTTTCTGCGTCAGATTTGCTTGTTTGGCGATGCGTTTGACTAGTTCTTGCCGACCAATAGTATTGCTAGATGCGGATTCGGTTTTCTCAGTTTTTTCGTCAGCCATAGGTTCAATATCCTCCTTACAACGCCCACACATAACGTTTCCACATGCTGTGTGGCTTGTAGTGCGGCGTCACAACCTCACTGCCGTTAGAGAGTATAGCATGCAATCATTAGAAATACAAGTGATTCGGCTCTATGCCTACGATAAACGCATAATTTTGCCCAAATACAGATATGTCCAGCACCTTATTTGACGTTTTTATAGAGGATAAAGCCGTCTGGTGTGGGTTGTTGTTCGACGCGCCCGTTAAATCGCATGTGTTCGAGATGCGCCAGGACTTCCGCCATGGCCATGCGCTTTGTTTCGTCGCTGCTCAAGCGCCGGTGTGAGAAGAGTTTTTCGGTAAGCTGATAGGCGTTTTGCGGAACCTCTTCAAGCATGTCCGAGAGGCGTTGTTCGCGCTCGTAGTGATGCTCGATGATTTCTTGCGCACGTTCCGCCAGCCCAATGAAGGGTTCGCCATGTCCTGGTAGCACGATACTTGCTGGCAGTTGGGCAACTCTCGCGAGCGATGATAAGTAATCGCCAAGGGGATTGTTGCGGTCATGCTCAGAATAGAGACCAATATTAGGAGTGATGCGCGGCAGAACGTGGTCGGCGGCTAGAAAAACACCGTCGCGTTCACGGAAAAGACAAATCTGCCCATCGGCATGTCCAGGAGTCCAGAGCACGCGATAGCGTTCGCCTACGAGGTCGAGGTATGCGTCATCTTCGACAAGTGTGAAGGCATCATGAGGAGGAACACTAAGAATGCGCCGCGACTCCTCGCGGTCTACACGATTGAGCCAAAGCGATGTTTGTGGTAGTCCGTGCTTGGTAAAGAAATCGGAGACGCGCCCAAAGCGTTCGGGCATGGTACCCGACCAAATCAGCTGAACGCTGGCTTCGTCGATGGGATGCATGTATACCTTTGCGCCACTCTGCTCGTGCAGTTCGCCCGAAAGTCCGATGTGGTCGGGATGATGATGCGTCAACACAATATCCTGCAACTTGTCGATGCTCAAGCCTATTGTCGCTAAACCAGCGGTAAAGGCGGCGCGTGCATCAGGCGTTCCCATTCCTGTATCGACGATTGCCCACTGTCCATTCTCCCCAACAAGTACGTGCATGTTCACATACTTTAGCGGAAAAGGAATCGGCACTGTGATTTTCCAGATACCAGGAGCTACCTCGTACGTGTCTAATGAGAGTCCTTCGGGTCGTCTTGACCGTTCTGATGACGCCTGTTGCATGATAAGCACAGTCCTTTACAACGTATACTTATGAAGATGTCCATCCCCATTTCTTGCCTTTGAGAAAATCTCCTTTGATTGTATGGCTTCTTCTCATACAGTGTCAAATTTGGGAAGTGAGGAAGAATAACGTCTATCAGTGTGTGAGTAGGAAAAAGTGCTAAATGTCGTATGTAAGCAAAAAATGCTTGACAAAGCACTTTTTCGCCAGTATCTTAGAAGTAGGAGTGGAAAAATCCGTCTCAGCATTCTAACTTCTAGTTTTGGTTTAACCCTACTCGCAATCCAAGCTGTTCTTCGAGACCCAAAGACTACTACTGTTGTATAGGGGATGGTACGTCCTCTTAGACTAGGAGCATCGGTTCATGAACAGACCTCAATTCTTGGCACGCCTCTCTTGTCTTCTTTGTGCACTCGTCGTGTTGTTCTCGTTGACCATTTTTGACACAGTAAACAACTCGGTTGCACACGCCGCCACGCAAACTCCTCATGCGCAAAAATTTGATCCTTTTAGTGCCTTTCCAATCAAGCCACTTTGGAGTACTAAACAACGTTTAAATGTTGTAAATGGTAGAGTAAGTGGCACTATTCCACCTTGTTTAACCAGCACCACGGCCCCACGCTGCTACAGTCCACAACAAATTCGCAATGCCTACAATATTCAACCTTTGCTAAATAGAGGTATCACCGGGAAAGGGCGCACTGTAGTCATCATTGACGGGGCTACAAGTCCTTCATTGCTAAGTGATGTCCATCTCTATGACTCACTCTATGGTTTGAAGGATCCCAAAATCAATGTCTTCTCGCCATTTGCTCCACCCTCTATCAATCCAGGCGCCTATATAGAGACCGCGCTTGACGTAGAAACAGTTCACTCACTGGCACCAGATGCAACAATCGACCTTGTGCTGGCAAACGTAGATTTTATAACGCAACCACAAGATTTTCTTGCTGGCACCTTAGCCGTGACGCAGTACGCAATTGACCATAACCTTGGTGATGTCATCTCACAAAGCTTTGGTGTTGGTGAGACATGCGTTGGCTCTTCCTACTTACAGCAAGAGCAAGCAGTTTTCAGCAAGGCGCGTGCCAAAGGTATTACTGTCCTTGCATCATCTGGTGATGCAGGCGCTGCTGCTACTGTGTGTGCTGGCGGCTTAATTGATATCGGCAAAGGTGTGAATTTGCCTGCCGCAGATCCTTTAGTGACAAGCGTGGGCGGCACAACACTTAATGCCACCGTTGGAACGGGTCGCTATGTCGCTGAGACAACCTGGAACGAGAATGGTGTGAATGGTGGCGCTACTGGCGGTGGCATCAGCACGATCTTCCCCGTACCGGGCTACCAAGCTGGATTAAAAGGGCTTACAGGCCGTGCTGTTCCTGATGTTGCCTTCGATGCCGACAACCTGACTGGTGTTCCCGTCGTTTTTAGCGCCTCTGGTTCGACCAATATTGTGGCTGTCGGTGGCACGAGTGTTGGTTCACCCGCGTGGGCGGCTGTTATCGCGCTTGCCGATCAATATGCTGGTAAGCGTCTTGGCTACCTCAATGATGCCCTGTATCGATTGAGCAAGAGTGCCGCATACGGGCGTAGCTTCCACGATATCACGACGGGCAACAATACCGTCAAAGTTCCCCAATTTGACCCGACAACAGGCAAAATCACCTACGTCCTCATTCCTGGCTATAAGGCTGGACCAGGATGGGACGCAGTAACGGGTGTTGGTACGCCAAAAGTTGCAGCATTAGTTGCCCAGCTTGGCTAAGCAGGAACGTACTAACAAGCGATTGCCCCATCCTCTACTTATCGAGCCGAGGGTGGGGCAACCGCTTGTTGTCAATAAGCCTCGCAGGACGGTGGGCGACAACGCATCCTTACAAGAGCTACTTGGATAGGCGCTTTATAGTTCGGGTGAGGTCTCCGCAAGCATTTGTGCCTCATTGACCCAGGAGCGTACCTGTGCGCGAGAGGGGGCATGATAAGCAATCCTCTGACCAATGTGTAGTTCGCCGAGTCGTTTATGAAGACGGTCTGCGTCCTGCTCACTTAGGGACCTGCAGCTGAGCACACCTGCTTCTTTCAAAAGCAATGAGAGATCCCCTCCGATACCGCGCAAACGCATCATATCCGCCCGCCCTACTAACTCTGTCAGCATTCTTGTAGAGATACCTAGTTGTTGTGCCAACTCCTCACGCTGTGAGACCGTCATGCCACGTTCCAAAAGCTGCTGTGTATATTTTACGCCAGCCTTAAAGAACGCCTCCCGCAAATCTGTACTGATACCCTTCATCATACTAATAGGGTTATACATGGCATATTTCTTTTTGTGCGATATCATTGTAACCATCAGTAACGTCTATTCTCCTCCGATTATTAGAACGACTGGAACAGATTAGACACAGCATTTTGTTAGGCGTGTCCACATCCTTTACACCTGATGCAGTTAGACGGTGTACACCAAAAAAAGTCACTTTCCCTCACTCGTTTTGGTGAGAAGCTTTCTATATTCAGGTCTATGCACAAGTTTTCCACAAGTTTTCCACCAAGCAGTGAGAAATTGGTGGATAACGCACTTGAGGAAATAGTATGGGTGATGGTACAATGAAGTGGGGAGAAGTGGGGCAAAATGGAGGATGTGTATAGGGTGCATGCAACGAGTGTACGATGAGTGGGGGAAGTGAGGCAGAATGTCAGAATACGGGAGAGTTCTGAAGTGCTTCTCACAGGGGCATCGTAGGTCACTCGCGTTAGGAACGAAGAAAAGACACGAAGACAATGTTTCTTGGCGAATACGAGCATACAATCGACTCAAAAGGACGAATAGCGGTTCCCGCGAAGTTTCGCGCGCAGATACAGGCGAACCGTGGAGCCGTCCTGAGCAAGGGCATGGGGACCTGCTTGTCGATCTACCTGCTTGATCGCTGGGAAGAAAAATCAAATGAGTTAGTGGCTGGCAGATCGAGTGAGGAACTGCGCGACTTTGAACGGCGCATCTATCCCAGCGCAAGCGAGATAGAGTTGGATGGGCAAGGTCGTATAGTCATACCCGCGAAGTTGCGGGCCTACGCCAAACTGGATACGGAGGCGACCGTTGTTGGCGTACGCGATCACTTCGAAATCTGGGACCGTACGACCTGGCAAGCTTATCAGGAACGACTGGACGCCGAGGGAACCGGTGTTCCCTTCTAGCGTAGGGGATGTGAGGTAGTTGTGTAAGGGGTATTTGTGCAGAGTGTAATAAATTAGACCCCTACGGGATAGCCAATGGAACATTCACAACATGTGTCTGTAATGCTCGATGAGGTGTTAAAGTTTCTCGAGCCAACATCTGGTGGCCTTTATATTGATGGCACGTTAGGCGGAGCCGGTCACACAGCGGCAATCCTGGAGCAGTCAGCACCAGATGGCCGGGTACTGGGCATCGATGCCGATGAGGGAGCACTGAGCAGGGTGCGAGGACAGTTTCCCGATTTTGTAGAAAGTGGACGCTTGGTGTTGGCACACGGGAACTTCGCTGACATGAGTGCTCTAGCTGAACAAAATGGTTTTACCTCTGTACAGGGGGTGCTGCTAGACCTGGGATTTTCGTCCGATCAAATGGATGACCCTCAACGCGGCTTTTCGTTCAGTGCTGATGGCCCTTTAGATATGCGGCTTGATAGATCGCTAGCCCTATCCGCGACTGAACTGATTAATACCGCGAGTGAGCAAGAGTTAGCGGATATATTCTGGAAGTACGGCGAGGAGAGACGCTCTCGACAAATCGCACGGCGCATTGTCCGCGAGCGCGAGCGAGAAGCGATCACTCGTACCGCACAACTGGCGCGAATAGCGGCAGCAGGAGTGCCCTTCAAATCGGGAACTATTCACCCTGCGACACGAGTATTCCAGGCTGTACGTATCGCGGTCAATGCGGAGTTGGCGCGACTGGAAACGGTTCTTCCGCAAATAGTGGACTTGCTAGCAAGACCTACGTCTGTACAACAGGATGGAAGGTGGAGTGGAAGGATGGCGGTAATCGCGTTCCACTCACTGGAAGATCGTATTGTGAAAGAGTTTATGCGGCGTGAGGCAACTGATTGTATCTGCCCACCGCATGTACCGGTCTGCATCTGTGGACATAAAGCGTGGCTCCGTATCCTTACGTCGAAGCCCGTAACGCCAGGGATGCAGGAAATTGAACGAAACCCACGTGCTCGTAGTGCCAAGCTCAGGGTTGCGGAAGCAATAGGGAGTGGAGAGGGCGGAGAAGCGTAGGAAACGCTATTGTAGAAAAATTTGTATGAAAACTTATGTTTCTACTTAATAAAAGGAATGCAAGCAAATGATTAGCCTGAAAGAGCGAACAAGCGCACCAGTGGAAGCAGTAGCGCCACAGATACCAGTAGCAAAACGGCGCAGGTCATTGTACCCATTTTTCTTTCGCATGGGACCCGTGGCTTTGTGTATGACCAGCGTCTTGTTGATCGGGCTGATGGCAGTTCTTTATCTCAGTCAGGTAGGACAGGCCGTTGCAAACAACCAGCGGCTGCAAAGCATTCAGGCGCAGCAGGATAAACTGCAACGCCAGAATCAGGACTTGGTGAATATCATCGCGAAAGAGCAATCACCGGCATATATCGCGGACCGCGCAAAACAGATGGGTCTGATACCATTAGACACCAAAAATGTACAGATCATCAAGGTGAAAAACCTGTTACCAATACCAAACGACGATCAGAACATTCAACCATAGGGAAACGAGATATAGTACGTTTGTGGGTGGCCAGTGGATTGGCTATACCACCAAGAGATGCGATACATCTCGTTCTTACGACAAGCAAGGAGGTCAAGCATGAACATGGACCTGCAACGTGCACGGCATCGTCAGATGTTCGTCTTTGTGCTGGTATGTGGTGGCATGCTGCTCTTGCTTGGTCGCCTGTACTACTGGCAAGTGTTGAACCATCCCCGCCTATCGCAGTTAGCTACCGATGAACATACTAAGAACCTGCCGCTTCCAGCGCCAAGGGGTCTGATCTTCGACACACAGGGGCATATCCTGGCTACAAACGTGATGCGCGACGATGTGTACATCGAGCCAAAGCAGTTCCGTATCGACTTTGAGCATGACGATAACGCACACGACAAATGGGTAACACTCATTCATACACTTCATCAGGTGCTGCCGGATATTGCAGAGGACAAGTTAATCAATGACTATGACTCTGATCTATGGACAGTGCGTATCAATCGACAGCCGATTGAGCCAGCGCAAAGCGAACAACTGCATGCAATGTCAGTAAAGCTCCCAGATGTGTTTTTACAGCAAAGCCCTATACGATCATATCCCGGTGGGAATGTAGCTGCACAGGTGCTGGGCTATGTTGATACCAACGCAATTGGCCAGTATGGTATCGAAGGTTTGTATAATGAACAACTTTCCGGTAAGAAGGGAAGTCTTACGGCTGAGACAGATTTAAATAATAATCCGTTGACTGTGGGCGCAAGTTCAGGACAACCACCAGTACCGGGCGCGAACTTGACTTTGACGATTGATAGCACAATCCAGTACGTCGCGCAGACAGCGTTGGAAAATACGCTCAAGAAGTTACAGGCCAAAAGTGGGTCTGTTGTTGTGTTGAACTCGCGTACCGGCGCGGTTGTCGCAATGGCGGGCGCACCCAGTTTCGACCCGAATCATTATAGTGATTATGCGACACAAACGGGTTGTGTTGATAGCGCGTCGGTATTCTTCAATCCAACCTTGTATTGCACCTACGAGCCGGGTTCAACGATGAAGGCGGTGACGATGGCGGCGGGACTTGATCAGGGACTCATTACACCTGATACATCGTTCACTGACAACGGGACAATTTCTTTTCCCGATGCAAGTACGGTAGCGAACTGGGAGTATAAACCCTATGGTACGGAGACGATGACGCAGGTGTTGGAGCACTCCGCCAATGTTGGTACAGCATACGTTGCCCATAACATCCTGGGGGCTAACCGCTACTACCCATACGTGCAGCGTTTCGGCTTCGGCGAAAAGTTCAACATTGATGGACCAGAGCAAGTGGGAGGCTATCGTTCAAATACTTCCGATCCTGCAACATGGACGGTTACAGATTTGACAAGGCAAGCATTCGGACAAGCTATATCTACCACACCCTTTCAAATGGCGATGGTCTACGAGGCGATCGCGAACGGGGGTGTTATGATGCAGCCCTATTTGGTTCAATCAATCAACGATAATGGACATATAACAAATACGCAGCCGCGTGTACGGCATCAAGTCATTAGTGCAAATGCTGCGAAACAACTGAGTGGCATGCTTGTGAGTGCCGCGAACTTCAACCAACAGGCGACCTTTCCAGGGTACAGCGTTGCGGTCAAGACGGGAACTGCGACAATTCAGGGACTACCGGATACCGAGACGGAGGCAACAATGGCGGGGTTTCTGCCAGCGTCAAATCCGCAATTTGTGATCCTTGTCAAGATAGATCGCCCGTCAGCAAGCATCGCAGGAGGAACGGCAATCTTTGGTGGTACTGCCGCCGCTCCCCTGTGGAAGTCAATCGCGGAGCAGTTAATGTGGCATTATAATGTGCCATCAGATCAATCAATAGGACCATGAAACCCTGTAGGAATAGCGCGTACCACGTTCTTGCTGAGCAGACAATCACTAAATAGACATGATGGATGCAGTCCCTATAGTGGGCAAAATGAAGAGAATTATATGCAAGAAGATAGAGACACACAATATGAAGCATTAAGCCAGACTTGGCTAGAGTTGCTGGGCAAACATAGTTCTACACTACCGGCAGGCGATAGTTCTATACCAGCACTCAACAGCGATCCCTGGAATTCATTGGAGCATGTACAAGGTGTGAAGACCGTTGATCTACAGAGAGTTCATCTGCCTATAAGCGATGCTGATGTAGAACAACTGCTGCACATCATGCAGGAGCAGTCGGGTTCACATCCTGAACTCTGAACAAATTCTCTATAAAGAACTATACTAGAAAAAATGTTCTATGTCAAGTCCTTTTAGGACAAGTTTTCTAAATTCGATCTAAACATTGATAGCAAAGAAACGGGAAACGACTCATGCTACGTGACAAGGGACAAAAAAGCGAGAACGAGAGGCAGGGCAAGGGCACACAGCGTAACGCTCAAGTGCCGCCAGTCCTGCGTTCTCCTGCGTTGTCTGCGGCGGAGCAGGGACGTGCGGAGCGGCAAAAAGAGCAGGGGAAACAAGCACGGCGTAGCCCATATAGGGTCGTACCACGAAGTTTTGCGGTAGAGAATACATTGGTGCGATCTGTGCCAGCGAAGAAAATGCCAAAACAGCAGGCGCGCTCGTTCTCGAAGACCGGTGCAGTAAAAGAACCTCAGGAGCATACAGGACTCACAGCGAGTTGGCGCCGTTTGAGCGAGGTTGAGGTCGCTGATCGTCTTGAGCCAGCACAGGAAAAGCCGCGCAAAGCTGGTAAGGCAATTACTACAGACGAGCAAAAGAAACTCGCCGAGTTAGAGATGAGTTTGCCGCGTGTCGCGGGCAAGATTGACTCGTGGCTTCTCATCATCGTGCTCGCACTCGTGTGTATTGGTCTGGTGATGGTTTATAGTGCTGGCTCTTTTATAAGTGCCAGATACTATGGCGACGCTTCTTACTTCTTTCAGAAGCAATTGATCTGGGCCTTGCTCGGTGTCGTTGTGCTGTTTGTGACGATGCGTATTGACTATCGCTTCTGGCGCCGTGTGTCGCTGATTGGGCTGGTCATTACGTTTCCTATGCTGCTCTTTGTGCTGAAATTTGGCACGAGTGCATATGGCGCATCGCGCTGGATTGGTTTCGGCTCATTCTTTTCGTTTCAACCCAGCGAATTGATTAAGCTAGTGCTCGCGCTCTATATCGCGGACTGGCTTGCTCGCAAAGGGAGCAAGGTTGGCACCTTTGTCTATGGTCTTGCACCTTTTGTCATTCTGGTTGGCATTATCCTTGGTTTAGTACTACTTGAAAACGATATGGGCACGGCCATTATTATCGCTGGTCTGACCACAGTTATGTTTTTCTCGGCAGGTGCCAACATTGTACAGTTTTTGCTAGCAATGGGCTGTGGAGGGCTGATATTCGCTACACAGGCGTTCCGTGGCTACCGCATGTTGCGCCTGACAGGATTTATGAATCCATTTAAAGATGTAACAGGTATTAATCTGCAATTGTATCAATCATTATTAGCACTTGGGTCTGGCGGTTGGCTAGGTGTAGGGCTAGGCGCAAGTCGACAAAAGACTGGCTACCTGCCGTTGCCGCAGATCGACTCAATCTTCGCCATCATAGGCGAGGAGCTGGGGTTTATCGGCTGTACCGTAATTATTGTATTGTTTTTGTTTCTCGCGTTTCGCGGCTTCCGATTGGCGCGGCGCACACAAGATATGTATGGTTCTCTGCTTGCGGCAGGTATTACAACGTGGTTAGTGCTGCAGGCAATGATCAATATTGGCTCAACAACGGGTTCTATTCCTTATACGGGCGTTCCACTACCGTTTATTAGCTATGGTGGCTCCTCGTTCATCATCGCTATGGCGGCGGTCGGGGTGCTGTTGAATATATCGCGTTACACACAGGAGCCTGAAACTTCTGCGTTGAAGCGCACTGTAACAATGACGATCAAAAAACCGGCGACACAACAGGTACGATAGGCCGTACCACTATAGGATATTTATGCGCATTCTTATCTCTGGCGGTGGCACTGGAGGGCACATCTACCCGGCCCTCGCGGTGGCACAGCAACTACAACAAGACTATAACGCAGACATTCTCTATCTCGGCAGCGACGATGGCTTAGAAACCCGTCTGGTGCCAGCGGCAGGTCTATCTCTCAAAACCATTCAAGCTGGTAAACTACAGCGTTTCGTTTCATGGCGTACCGTCAAAGGAGTGGCCCGCATACCGGTAGGTATGGCTCAGGCCATAAGCATTGTACGCGCCTTTCGACCAGATGTAGCCTTTACCAGCGGCGGCTATGTTGCGGTACCAGCGGGCTTAGCAGCGCGGGTGAATGGGACTCCCTTCCTAATGCACCAGCAGGATGTCCCACCGAACTTGTCGAATAGACTACTGGCACCACTGGCAACCCAAATCTCGGTCGCTTTTGCAGACTCGCTGCATTTCTTCCCGGCACAAAAGACCGTGCAGTTGGGCAATCCCATACGACAGGCCATCCTAGATGTACGCTCAGTTTCCCCACAACAGGCACGCACAAATGTAGGCCTGCAACGGGATATGCCGCTCGTGCTGGTGACAGGAGGTAGTCAAGGTGCACGACACCTCAATCAAACCGTGTGCCACGCTTTACCAGAGCTACTGCAAAACTATCAGGTGCTGCATATCAGTGGAAGCACTCTTTTTAACGAGACACAAAACCTTGTAGAGCAGACCCTGACAGGTGCCGCAGAAGATGTGCGCCAGCGTTATCGGTTAGTGCCATATATAGACGAAGATATGCCCTTTGCGTTACAGGCTGCTGACCTTGTGATATGCCGATCGGGTGCCTCAGTGCTTAGTGAACTTGCCGTTTTAGGCAAGCCAAGCATTCTTGTGCCACTGCCTCCTGCAATTGGAAGTTCACCACAAGAGGCGAACGCCGCCATGTTTGGGCAACAGGGTGCAGCAGAAGTTATTCTAAATGATTTATTGAAACCTGAATTATTGATAGAGCGTGTAACATATATACTATCGCAGCCTGCTCGCTTAGAGTCAATGTCGAAGTCAGCTAGTAAACTTGCTAAGCCAGATGCAACACGTGAGATTGTCGAGACTATCAGTACCCTTGCTAACAAAACTGTAGTGAAGACTCCTACTAAGTATGAGGTAACAAGTATTTGAGCGGGACACGATTACATTTTATGGGTATAGGCGGGCAAGGCATCTCGGCTGTGGCGCAAATGGCGTTACAGGCGGGTGAGATAGTCACAGGCTGCGATCAACATCAATCTGCTACGACTCGATCATTGGAGGCGGCAGGTATACCGGTGAGCATAGGGCACAGCCCGGAGCATCTGAACAATGTCGATGCACTGGTGATCAGTCCAGCGGTAACGGCTCTAAACGCGCGCAATCCAGAAACCCTCGCGGCACAGGAACGCGGCATACGCGTCATAACATGGCAGGAACTGCTGGGCGACCTGCTCAAGGGGAAACTGCTGCTTTCAGTGTGTGGTGTGCATGGCAAGGGCACAACAACGGCGCTGCTGTCTTTAATGCTGGTCGATGCGGGCTTCGATCCGACGTGCGAGATTGGTGCTGTGGTCCCACGCTTTGGCGCGAACTATCGCCTGGGAAAAAGCCAATATGCCGTCAACGAAGCGGACGAATTCAATCACAATTTCTGGCACTACACGCCACGAGTGGTTGTTGTAAAAGCGCTTGAATTTGAGCATCCAGAGTTCTTCGCCGACTACGAAGCATTCCTGAGTGCCTTCGAGCATTTTGTACGCGGCATGGATACGCAGGGTGAGTGGTCAGTGCCTCCAACGCTGATTGTGAATAATGATAGTGCTGGTTGTCATGACCTGCTGGCACGTCTTCACGATTGGACCGGACGCATTATTACGTACTCCGTCGAGGGGGCAGGTGCGATTGCTGGACTCCCTGCAAGCGAACTCCTGCCAGATGCAGAGTCTGCCGGGTATGTCCCAACGCAGACCATAGAACAGGCGATGTACGAGGCGTACGATGTACGGCTGGATGGAGAGACAAGTTTTCGCGTGAGAAGCAAAGGCGTTGACCTGCTGGATCAGCGTGTGCACCTGCAACTGCCGGGAGCACACAATGTTGAGAACGCGCTTGCTGCATTGGTTGCGGCGCGAACGGTGGGTGCGGATAGCTCCGTGCTGGTCAAGACGATAGAGAGCTTTGGAGGAATTCGGCGGCGCTTCGAAATTCGCCATCAGGGGCCGTTACAGGTCAATGGGCAAACGCTTGATGTGATGATTATAGACGACTATGCGCATCATCCTACCGCGATTGACGCCACCTTGGAAGCAACGCGGCGGCGCTATCCTAACCATCGCATCATCGCGGTATACCAGCCGCACATGTACAGTCGCACAAAGACGTTTTTTGAACAGTTCTTAACGGCGTTTGACGAGGCGGATGTTGCGATAATCGCCGACATCTTCCCCGCACGTGAGCGCGATACAGGCATCATCTCTTCACGCGAACTGGTAGACGCGATGGCACAGCGACGGCATGGTCGGGGTAAAGTGGTGCATGGTGGCAGCGTACAGGAAACGGCTGGAATAGTGCAGAAAACGCTGATTTCAGGCGACATCCTATTGATCATGGGAGCAGGGGATATTTATACCCTGACGGAGCAATTGTTAGCCCCAGAGACACGTAGCAAAGCCTAAAGGAATGTATCATGACCTTTGAGATTGAGACAGCATACACCGAACTTCACTCTCTGTTAGGAGAGCGTGTGCGGCGCAATGAGCCTCTAGCGCGTCACTGCACCTTTGGTGTGGGTGGTCCGGCAGATATCTGGGTCTCGGTTACAACGCGGGAGGACCTGCTGAGCACTGTAACAGTGTGCGCGGAGAGGCGTTGGCCTCTGTTGATCACTGGTAACGGCACCAATGTCCTCTATGCGGATGAGGGTGTCCGAGGTGTAGTTGCTCGCGTAGCCCTGAATAGCTATCGCATTGAAGAGCAAGGCGAGGATACCGCTTTATTGGTAGCGGGAGCAGGCGTGAGCTGGCCGCGTCTCTTGAATGAACTGGCTGCGCTTGGTTGGGGTGGATTGGAATTTGGTCCTGGTATTCCCGGAACATTGGGTGGGGGTGTGATCAGCAATGCTGGCGCGCATGGTGGCGATCTTGGCGAGGTACTTGCATGGATAGAGGTACTTGATGCGAGCAAAGCCGAGCGTGAGGCGGTGGCGCCGGAGTTCATCCGCTACGAGCACAACGATATTGGTTTGAGTTATCGTCATAGTCGCTTTCGCGCACAGCGGCGTGTGCAGTTCGACGAGCAGGGATATCCAATTGCGGCACCGCGAAGGTTGATTGAGCCTGCTGAGATTATCGTACAACTGGGAATTTCTATACACCGGCAGGATCAACAAATGCTCCGGTCGGTGATCGAAGAACATAAACAGCATCGAAAGAGGACGCAGCCGCCACAGCAAAGTGCTGGCTCTGTCTTCAAAAATCCTGAGGGGGACCACGCTGGTCGGCTTATCGAGGCGGCGGGTATGAAGGGAATGTCTCATGGTGGGGCGCGCATTTCTGAGCGTCACGCTAATTTTATCGTCAATGTAGGAGGTGCGAGTGCGGCGGATATCGCGGCACTCATTCAATTGGCGCATACTCGCGTACGCGAACAGTTTGGCGTGGATTTGGAATTAGAGGTTGAGTTGCGTGGCGAATGGAAGAAGGTGACGACATGACAGAGAAGAGATCATTACGAGAGCAAAGAGCGCATCATTCTTATGTACAGCTACCAGAGGCACGAGGTCAACGTAGTGAGCAAACCAGTAGGGCACAGCGAGGGCAGAGACAGGAGCCTACGCTGGAACAGGTCAGGCTGCAGCGAGTCGTCACCGTTCCAGAGGAAGATCCGTCAATGGCCTGGAACAGCTTTGCGCAACGCCAGGAGCAAATGCGACGAGCGCGCTCACGTCCACAAAGCTATGTAGGTGAGGCGCGACCAATCGCGGCACGTACCTATGCTCAAACTGGTGTGCGTGCGACAAGTGGCCGTATTCGCGCTATCCAGCGCGCCCAACTTGCGGAAGCTTCGCCTATACCAGCACGCAGTGGACGTAAAGAGCTGCGCAAGGGTCTGCTGTGGCGTATCCTGAGCTTCTTCGCGCTTGCTGTTGTAGTTGTTCTAGCGTTGAACTTCGCCTTCACCAGCAACGCGTTTCGCATTGAGCAGGTAAACGTCGTGGGGACGCACAACGCTCCATTAATTAGCAACATCCAGCGCATGGGCATGCATGGGCAGAACATCTTCCTGGTCAATGTCGAAGGGTTGACGGAAAAGATTGATGCTTATCCACTTGTGGCGTCAACGGTCATCAGCAAGAACTGGCCAAACCAGCTGACGGTTACGGTGATCGAGCGTAAGCCTGTGCTTCTGTGGCAGACGCAGCATGGAACCTTTAGCGTGGATGATCAGGGTGTTGTTATTGCACCCGCAAGTGCGACAGCAGGGGTAGATCATCTTATGACGGTAGTCGATACCAGCAATGGTGGGAAGGGACAAGTCCTGAAGCCAGGTTCGCGCCTAAGTCAGGATGACGTGCTGTTTGCGACAGATGTCTTTACTGCTCTATCACGTATCCCAGGTATGCAATCGTTTAAGTTGCGTTATGATGTCACTCCATTGGGCGGCTCATATGTGGTTCAGAGCACCGATGGATGGCTCGCCTATCTAGGCGGGTCACACGACAGCAATCCTTTGTCCAATAGATTGACAGAATTACAGCAGATCGTCGCGCTGGCGCAACAGCAGCAGTTACCACTTGCTACTATTGACGTGCGCTATGGTTTGCATCCGGTATATACACTGAAGAATGCGTAGTGACAGCGGCATTCAAACGGGAGCTGAACGTATATGTCACAAAACAATGCGAGAGAAGGTCTCGCACGACACTTGTAGTGCGTCTCACAACTGAACCGCCCAAAGGAGCGTCAAGGTGCAAGAGCGGGTAATCGTCGGAATCGACGTTGGAACAACAAAAATCTGTGTCCTGGTTGGCGAGTTGGATCGCGACGGGAAGCTGAACATTGTTGGTGTTGGTACCTGCCCTTCACAGGGATTGCGCCGAGGCGTGGTGGTGAACATTGAAGAGACTGTCACTTCCATCGCCGCAGCGTTAGACCGTGCTGAACGGCTATCGGGGAAAAAGATTGCCAGTGCCTATGTGGGGATTGCGGGGAGCCACATTGAGTCGGAGAATAGCAAAGGCTTTGTTGCAATCTCGCCAAGCCATCGCGATATCATTCAAAATGATATCAGCCGTGCTATCGAAGTAGCACGAGCCATTCCGTTGACCGCGAACCGTGAGGTAATTCATGTGATCCCTCGCGGCTATGTCGTCGATGGGCAAGAGGGTATTAAAAATCCGATTGGCATGTCTGGTTTCCGCCTGGAAGTGGAGACACATATCATTACCGGGTCCGTGTCCTCTATTCACAACCTGATTAAGTGTGTACACAAGGCGCAGGTCGAGATCGAAGACCTTGTGTTGGAGCCATTGGCCTCTAGCGAGGCGGTGCTGGCCGATGGTGAAACCGACCTCGGCGTAGCATTGATCGACATTGGTGGTGGAACGACCGATGTTGCTATTTTCTCCGACGGGGCTATCTGGCACACCGTTGTTCTTCCTATTGGAGGCAACTTAATCACAAGCGACATCGCTATCGGGCTTCGCTTGCCCTTTGCGGTTGCCGAAGAATTGAAGATTACCTACGGGCATTGTGACCCGACGACCATTGCTGACGACGATATGATCGACCTGTCACAATTCATGTCTGACTGCAACGATCTTGTGCCACGCAAACTGCTGGCAGAGATCATTCAGGCACGCGTCGAGGAACTCTTCGGTATGGTACACGACGAACTGAAGAAATCGGGCTACGATGGTTTACTGCCTGCTGGTCTCGTTGTCACCGGTGGGACCGCCGAATTGCCCGGTATTCTCGATGTAGCGGGGCAGGCACTTGACTTGCCCGCGCGCATTGGCTCTCCACTGGGGCTACATGGGCTGTCCGACTCTATCAACCGCCCAGCGTATGCCACAGCTGTTGGTTTACTCCTGTGGGGAATACGTCACACCTCGCTCTTTATAGACGAGGAGGAGCCAGAGGAAGAAAGGCCAACAGGCGATGTGATGGAGCGGTTGGGTCGTTGGTTACGTGCATTTATTCCGTAAAGCATACATCTTAAGATAAGACGCACTAGAAGCATTCGAAAGGGGCCACGAATATGTTACCATTGGGAAATCATCAAACGGAAGGCTTCGCCCAAATCCGCGTGATTGGCGTTGGAGGCGGCGGTAGCAACGCGGTGAACCGCATGATCCAGGCCAATATGACGGGAATTGAGTTTATTGCCATCAATACGGACTCGCAAGCCTTACTGCTGAACGAGGCACCACGACACATTCGTATTGGTGACAAACTCACTCGTGGCCTTGGAGCGGGCGGCAATCCTAGCGTTGGCGGCAAGGCGGCAGAAGAGAATGCCGAGGAAATCTACGAAGCCCTTAGAGGCTCGGACATGGTGTTCATTACAGCTGGCATGGGCGGCGGCACCGGCACTGGCGCAAGTCCTGTCGTTGCGCAGATCGCGCGCGAACTGGGTGCGCTTACCGTTGGCGTCGTTACAAAGCCATTCTCCTTCGAGGGACGTAAGCGTATGCTCTCGGCGGAAGAGGGTATTGCTAATCTGAAACAGCATGTCGATACGCTGATCACTGTGCCCAATGATCGACTGTTGCAGGTTGCAGACAAGCGTACACCGCTCTCCGAAGCCTTCCGGCTGGCCGACGATGTGCTCCGTCAAGGTATCCAGGGTATCAGCGATTTGATAACCGTTCCTGGTTTGATCAACCTCGACTTCGCCGATGTGAAAACCATTATGTCCGCTGCCGGCTCCGCGCTGATGGCAATCGGTGAGGCAAGTGGCGAGACACGTGCTGGCGATGCTGCACAGATCGCGATAGCAAGCCCTCTGTTGGATATCGACATTAGTGGAGCGCGTGGTGTGTTGTTCAATATCACCGGCGGTACCGACTTGACCCTGTTCGAGGTAAATGAGGCCGCTGATGTGATCTATCACGCGGCGCATCCCGAGGCGAACATCATCTTTGGTGCTGTGCAGGACCCGAACTATGACGGAAAAGTCAAAATCACGGTTATCGCAACAGGCTTCGACAATGGTCCAAGTCCTGCACGATCAACAGTCGTCGCGCCACAGTACACGCAGTCACGTCCAGAATATGACCGCAGCAGGATTTATCAGGCGTCACAGGCTTCCTCAAACGTTCATGGGAGCAATGGTCAGAATGGAAGTGCCGCACTGCATGCGCAGCAATCACAAGCCTATGGTGCGTTGCCAATTACGCCGCCACCAATGAATGTCTCAAATCATCCAACCGGTCCAATGCAACCAGCAGCGCCGCAGTATCCACAAACCCGGTTGTCCGCGGATACCGGTCGCCAACGTGTCGTTGCACCACCGTCTCCCATGATGCAAGAGGATACGGGCCGGCAACGTGCCATCACACCGCCTATGCAGCGTATGCCGGTTGTGTCGGACGACATACAGCACATTGATAACGATGACTTTGATTTAGGTGATGCCGCGCTTGAAGGGGAGCCAACTGGCGATGCTATGCATTCTCATGATAGATTGCCTGTGCCGGAGCCAGAGGCGCAGCCTGCTCAGCGTCCACCCACAACGCAGCAACGACCAATTCGTCGCCTTGATCGTAGCGCCGATGTACCTCGCGGAGGCCGCAATGCTCCTTCAGGCGATGTCATCGACATTCCAGCATTCTTACGGAAACGCTAACGTATTCGTAGGAGAGCAAAAGAGAAGCCATCATCAGTAACACCGATGATGGCTTCTCTTTTGCTCTGCTGTAGTTAAATCTTGTTACGTGTCTTGCCAAGATTGCCAGGGATGTCCTCGTTCAGGCCGATGTGGTTGACGACAACCCTCACGCCCGAGACGCCGATGAGTTCGCGCTCAAGCATCACCTTCATATTGTTGTTTGGCACATCACCGTACAAGTGTAGGATGTGGTTTTCCACAAGTACTGAAATGTTGTCCGAACCCTTGAGCTTCCCGCTTGCGCTCAGCTCGTCGAGCTTCGCGTTTGCTGCCCGGAGAATCGAGTCTTCCGCAATGATAAAGTTCAGGACATTCGTGACTTTTGGCAACTGCCACATCTCGGCTTCCAGCGCGTCACGTTGTGTCTCTAGCTCGACTTTGCCGTACAGAGCCAGCACAATGCCCTCACCCTTGATGTCGTCGATCTCGACACGTACAGGATGATTGCTATAAGTTGTACTACTGATGGTAACTGTGCTTTCAACAATCTCTCGCGCTCTCTCAAGCACCTCTTCCGGTTTCATTGAAGCATACCTCGCAGCCCGTTCAGCGGCTGTCTCCTCGGAACCGCCCATTGGGTCTTCCAGTGCCCAACCAAGGATTCCTATAAGTACGAGTGGCGCGCCAACAACGGTGAGCCACGGGTTCGCCGGGAAGAATATGATGCCGGTGACAGCAATCAAGATGGCAACACTTAAAACAAGAGGCCATAAACTTGGATTGGGTAGATGTATGTGGTGCTCCGCCTCTGCTGGCTCCTCATTATGAGCTTGAAGAGATGTATTGACCTCTTCCGCAGTTAGGCTCGCACGTTGAAGAGAAGTATCCATAAGTCTCCTCCGAGGATCATAGCTCGTCTGGTATGAACGCTATAAAACATATAATAGTGCTTATCCCTAGCATACCAAAATTCAGGACTTGATGCAAGCGGTTACGCTTTCTGGACGTACTGCAAATGTATGATGGACAACTGGATGCAGAGCGGCGAGGAACGTTTCTTTCGAATGCCATGAGTGGCTGTGAGGGATTAGTGGTTGATGTTCCTCCACACCTGCAAGCACTGCAATAGTCTACATTATCCTGTTATAATGCCCTCTATCGCCCAGCCTAGAAGTGTGTTAGGTTTACTGCATCGTTTTGCATCAAGAGACGACGGCGGAAGCGAACAATTGGTGTAAGCTTACAAGATACTCCTGTTTCAGAGATATTTTGCAGACTTACACCAATTGTTCACTACGATTATGAACGGTACAGGCGACGTACGCGATAGAAGAGGAAGCCACCAATTAATAACAGGGCAAGTACCTCTGGCAACCACGATACGGCGGGTTGAACGTAGTCGGGTGTCGCACGATAATTTGGATCCGAACCCGTTCCGGGAACTCCCGGTATGCCATTAACTTGAGCCGAGACAAATTGTATCTTCGGCGAACCGTTGACCAATCCAATAGCGAATATGCTGGTGACGGTGTTCGTGCCAAGCGTTGCCGAGATCGGTAAACTCATATTGCTGGCAGTGGCGTTGAGATTAGCACTCCACGCACCTGAAGGCTCCGGGAGATAGTCGCTGGCTTGCTGGTACGCAAGGCCATTCACAACAGTAGTGCCATCCGAAACAACATTGACCGAGCCAGTTCCTGGAGAAAGGTGGTAGACACGAACTTTTGCGCTACCACTCTTGACTGTATTATCGTCAATAAAGATTTGTAGCTTGAAGCCTTCCTGCTTCGTGCCAAGTGCTGCCACCGTATAGGCAACGCCGGGATCAACCCCAATTGTTTGTGTAATAGTTGCCGCATCGGGACCCGTACCAATCAAACCAACTTGGACCTTGTGTGGGCCAGCAGGAACTGTGGCATATGGTGTAACGGTGCCAAACTGGAAGTTGTTGAGCAGCATATTGCCATCAACAAAAACTGTTGCGGTTCCAATGTCTGGAGAGGCATGGATGACACGAATATACGAAGGGTTGTCTGCCTTTGCAGCATGTTGTGGAGTAAGTAAGAGAAGCAGGAGAGTAGAAAAAACTCCAAAACCTGCTAGTAGAGATAAAATAGATTTTGAACTAGAGAAAAGCTTCATAATTGCATTCTCCTCTAAATGGTGTAGTTCGTAACACATCAATAATAGTTATTTGTAACTATTTGTTATAACGAAACAGGTGTTGAATCAGATGACGAAAATTGATCTCATATGAATACTAAGCATATTCTAATACTTTAAATTGTAGAAGTCTATAGAACTTTGTACTATTACCTTTACAAGCAAACCAATTACTAGTAAAATTACGTATAATACTTATGAGGAGTGACGTTGTTAGGAATGACTAAAAAGGGTCTAGTAGCTATAGACAAATGGATGAGAAATGGACACGGTACAAGAACTACAATATACGCAAATGACACTTCCTGCAGGTTCTGTTGTGCGCAATGTGAACGGAGATCGTTATATAATTGAGGAATTGCTGGGCAAAGGAGGGTCGAGTGCGGTTTATCTTGTGCATGAAAGGCGGGAAAAGAAGGACCGTTTCGCCCTAAAAGAAGTTATCGATCCCGATAGGTTGGCGCGTGAACGCTTCGCATTTGAGGCCGAAGTATTGATGCGTCTCGATCACGATGCACTCCCACATGTTTATAAAGTATTTGAGAATGAACGACTTAAACGCATCTATTTCTTAATGGACTACATCGAGGGTAAGGATCTCGAGACGTTGCGCAAGGAGCAGCCTGATGAGCGTTTCTTGCTGCCTGTCGTCCTTGCGTTGCTTTCTCCCATCGTCGAAGCTTTGAATTACCTCCATAATCAAAACCCTCCTATTGTGCATAGAGACATTAAGCCGGGCAATATTGTGGTTCCCATGCAGGGCGATAATGCAATGTTGGTTGACTTTGGCATTGCCAAGGAGCAGACCAACGATGGCACAACAACCATTATTCGTCGCGGTACTCCTGGCTATGCCGCGCTAGAGCAATATGGTGGTGGCACAAACATTCGTACCGATGTCTATGGTTTTGCCGCGACCTTGTACACGTTGCTCACTGGTATCGTCCCCGTCGATGCTTTAATGCGCGCCGGTGGTAGCAGCAGCGACTCTTTGCAGCCAGCTCATGAATTGATCCCTGCACTGCCACTTGGTGTAAGTAAGGCAATCAGTCGTGGTATGAGTATTAACCGTGATCACCGTTTCGCTAGCATTGACGAGTTTTGGACTGAAGTACAGACGCAGGCAAAGCAAGGTAGGACTGTTGCTGTCCATGATGATGAAACGGATACAACGCATGCGAGCAATATTGTAGAAAGCACCGCGTTCGTTCGTGTTACAGGAGAGAACGATGCGACTGATAAGCTTTTGTCTACGAGACATCAGCGTGTCAAAAAAGATATCGCGCCAATGACGTTGGAGCAACAACGTGAGATTGCGCAAAAAGAGCGGCGGCGCAATACGCTACTTGCTGTGCTAGGTGTGTTTTGCCTCTTACTGGCACTAAGCGCAGGCATTATTCCGTTTGTGATGCATATGCCACATCCCGTTACGGCTGTTGGGCGTCCCCTCACGGCGCACCTATCACCCTTAGCTACTCCTACAGTTGATCAGTCTCCCTATCCCACGCTTGTACCTTCCTATAGAGGAGCTATGCACGATTACCTGAACGATTATGTTGTAGCCTCCTATCTTACTCGTATACAGCAAAAGGGCGAAAACTTTAGTGGTTTTTGTAACTGTCTTGGTCTCACCGGTCCATTTACCGGAAAAGTGGGTATCGACGGTAGTATTACGTTTACCACGAAGATGGTTGGTCGAGAAACCCAAATGCTGTTTCAGGGGCATATCAAGACGGGTGGCGATATGGCCGGACAATTTTATATAATAGACTCAGCCGGACAACATACCGGTGAATATGGAGATTGGTCGTTTAAAAAAAGATGAGTACGCTGACCCTGTTGGGAACCGGCACGTGTCAAATCGAGTATGAACGTCGTGCCTCAAGTGTTCTGCTCGAACTCGAGGGTACGCACATTCTGTTTGATTGTGGGCATGGTATTGTACAACGCCTGTTGGACGTTGGCGTGCATCCCAATACGCTACAACATGTGGTGCTGTCACACTTTCACCCCGATCATGTCTCGGACTTGATTCCACTCTTGCAAGCTGGTGCGTGGTCGCGCTCAAACCAGCGGAAGACCGATCTGCACATCTATGGCCCAAAGGGAACGCACAAGCTCATTGATGGGTATATCAATATCTTTGGACGCAATTCCTTCGAGCAACCAAGTTATGCTTTAATCATCCACGAGGTAACAGAGGAACATTTTACGATTGATACGTACGCATTTGAGTTTGTGAGCTTGCCACCCGCTGGCAATCATGGTTTGCGCTTTAGCCACAATGAGAAGACCTACGCGCTCACCGGAGACTCCTATTTCCATCCCCAGGAAATCAATTTCCTGCATGGTGTGGACCTTGCAGTCATCGACTCAGGGCATATCGAGGACGACGAAATAGTGTCGTTGGCAGTGGCGTCGGGAGCAAAAGTCATCGTGTGTTCGCATTTGTACCGCGAACTTGATGCTCAGCGATTGCAGGAGCAGGCGATGGAGAATAAGTACGAAGGTACGATAGTAGTGGGGCGCGATCTAATGACCTTTGTGTTATGAAGCATAATAGAGTGCCTCTCGTTCGCGCACGCGCGAACGAGAGGCACTCTATTATGCTTCGACAATTCGGCCATCCTGTATTTGCAATACGTGATCGGCGGAGGCGACGAAGACGGGGTCATGAGTGGCGACAAGCATACCAATTTTGTTGTCGTGGGTAATTGCGCGCAGGAGCTTGGTAATTTCGCGACCGGTGAGCGAGTCGAGATTGCCCGTTGGTTCGTCGGCGACGATGAAGCGCGGCTGGTGCACGAGTGCGCGGGCAAGTGCGACGCGCTGCTGTTCGCCTCCTGAAAGCTCCAAGCCACGATGGTGGGCGCGTTTGGCGAGTCCTACTTGCTCTAAGGCTTCGCGAGCCTGAACAATGCGACGAGCTGAAGGTGTACGCGCGAGGCGAAGTGGTATTTCGACATTCTCCTGTGCGGTGAGCGAGGGGAACAAATGCGCGTTCTGAAACATAATGCCGATGCTCTCGCGGCGCAAACGGGCGCGCTCGCTCTCGTTTAGCTTGCTCAGGTCACGCTGGAGCACTTTTACCGTGCCCTGCGTGGGACTATCTAAGCCTACCAGGATGTTGAGCAGGGTCGTTTTGCCGGAACCAGAGCGACCGCGAAGGGCGACAAATTCCCCGGGCTGTACACGTAGTGTGATACCGCGTAGGGCCTGTACAACTCCAGCTGCAGAGCGAAACTCGCGAGTTACCTCGTGCATTTCGGCAATCGTCGAGACCTCTATACCTGTAGCAGGTTGCATGCTTATTTTCTCCCCTCAAGCTTGCCATTGGCTTTTGTCTCCTCGACAATTGGCCATAGCTCTACATGATTGCCCGCAATGCGTACCTCGGCGCGTCCATGAAAGGCGATGCTCTCAATTGCCTCCTTGGGCAACTGGAGGCGGCCCGTCCGGTCTATGAGAATAGATTCGCGGTGCGTCTCGCTTGAGAGGCCAATGACAGCGCTTGTGGCAAGTACATTTGGGTTAACAGCCTCGGCTGGATTTTCGCGTCGAATTGTTTCAGTGCTGGTACGTCCATCGCGAATTGCGATTGTGCGATCAACCTCAGCAGCGATTGCGGGGTCATGTGTCACCGTGATGATCGTCAGGCCCAGTTGATGGTTCAGCTCGCGCATAAGATGAAGTATTTCCCCTGCTGTGACCGAGTCAAGCTCGCCTGTAGGTTCGTCGGCGAGCAATACCTTTGGTGAGTTGGCGAGCGCGACGGCGATGGCGACGCGTTGCTGCTCACCACCAGAGAGCTGAAAGGGGCGTTTCTTGCCCATTGTACCAAGCCCTACCAGTTCAAGGAGTTCCTGCGCGCGTTTACTGCGCTGCCTGGCGCCGACTCCGCTCAGCATCTGTGGCAGTTCTACGTTGGCCGCGGCGGTCAGCTCTGGCAGGAGATTGCGACCACTTTGTTGCCAGATTTGGCCGACGACAAAGCGCCGGTAGTTGATACGCTGTCCCTGTCCAAGATGCGTCAAATCGTTGCCATCTACAACACAACCACCTGCACTTGGCACGTCCAGACCACTGAGAATATTGAGGAGCGTACTTTTGCCCGAACCAGAGGCACCCACAATAGCAATCATCTCGCCAGCCATTACTTCCAAGTCCAGGCCTTGTAAAGCGACGACTTCGAGGTCCGCAACCTTATAAATCTTCACCAGATTATCACATACTACAAGAGATTCCGCCATAGAGACTCCTTCTAGTAGATACACAGAGTATTAATCCTCGTTCAAGCGCAGTGTCGCGCTCATAGAAGGGCTTGATACAATACGTACCATCATACCTAATGCTAGTACAAATACGCCAATGATGACAATAAAGGCTACGAGCAGTGAGAGGGGGAGTACCAGTTGTGTTGGGGTTGATCCCTGTAAACCAGTATTATTTGTAATAAGCGTTGGACTCACCGTATTAGCGAGCAAGAGGCCGAAGGCCAGACCGAGGAGCACGCCGAAGATGTAGACAAGTCCTTGCTCCCATGTGAGGACGCTGGCGACTTGCCGGGGCGAGGTGCCTAATGCGCGCAGTACTGCGAAACTGGTCAGGCGTGCCCGTGCGCTCAGCCACGACGCGAGCAAATCGCCGACTACTGCCAGCAGGAGTGTTGCGGCTGTACCAATGCCAAGCACACCGAGCAACGTAATCGTCAAGGGATCAGCACGCAATTTATCAACGATAGCGCGCCGATCAAGTACATCAAGTAGGATGAAGGCGTTGCCCTTGCTCAGCGTTGCCCTTATATGTGTAAGTTGTGCAGGATTATCCGTTGTACGCAGCCATACGTAGTTCAGCGCGAGAGCTTTGCCTTTGCCACCGAGGGGTTGCGCCATTTGCGAATAGACCGCATTGTACGTGCGATAGTCGAGGAGCATGCCAGCTGTCTGTACATAGTAGCGGGACTCGATGTCGCCCTGATTGATGTAGGTCGCTGGGATATGTCCTACCACAGCAACCACAACGCACGGCAGATCGCTGACTAACAGGGGATCGTCTTGCGAGCCTGTGTTAACAGTGGCAGTAAAGGTCGAACCGATGTGTACTGCTAGAGCCTTCTGAATAGTCGTATCGACAATTACAGGCACAACACCTTTGCTGATGCCTTCAGCACGTTTCTGATCAAGTAGCGCGAGTAGCGAGGTCAGCGATTGCGTTGAGGCATCCGCCGGCCAGATAGCTGTCTTGCTGAACGTCTGTGTATCCACTGCACGTAAGGCTATATCAAGCGGGAAGGTGCTGTTGGCAATATTTGCTGTTGCGGAAAAGCCCGCGCTCGCCGATAGTACACCTGGAAGGTTTGTATACTGCTTTGCAGCGTCCTCTGGCGACAGTTGTTGCGAACGCAACTGTGTTGCAATACCACCCCCGAAATCAGCTCCAACAAGATTGGTCGCGATGTCTGAGATGTGCTGTTGTTGCGAGGCTGTATAGACAAGACTGAAGAGCGCAAAGGCCGTGGCGAGGGCCAGCAAGAGCGTCATGCGAATGGCCTGTCGTGGAGCACGTGCCATTTGTGCAAGAGCTAACATTGAGACCGCGCTCCGGCTTTTTACCGCAAACGAGGCACTCATGCGGAGCAGCGAAGGGAAGAAGCGCAGGAAGAGCAGGAGGCAGCCAAGCACCAAAAAGAATGGTGCGATCAACGAAAGTGGGACGCTGATCAATGCTTTTGTGGTGCTACTAAGAAGGGTGCCAATAGAGGTAAGGTAGAGCGACACAAAATAGCCAAGCAGAGCGACAATGCCCGCGAAAACGTCGAGGTGTAGGCGCTGCCAAAGTGGACGACGGGTGCTACGGGCCGTGTCATGTCGAAGCGAAAGCACATCCATGCGTGTCACCCGGGCAAGAGAAAGACTCATTGTTGCTAGCACAACCAGGACAACCGCGAGGGCATAGCCGACCGCCGTCGTCATGGCGTGTACCGGGTTGCCTGTGATGACATTGATTGCATCTTGCGCATTGTCCGGCAAGATATGCTGGGAGAGTAGAACAACTACAACGAGTGTAAGGGGGAGGCCCACAAGGATCGCAACAATGCCTAAAGCGATACTTTGTGCGAACAAAGCGCCGAAGACCTGTCCCTGACTGGCACCTCGACTGCGTAAAATGGCAATGGCGCCGGTTTGACGGTCTACCAGCAGGTCAGTCATTAAGCTCACAAAGAAGAGTATGAGGGCCAATATTTGTAGTGAGAGCACGAAGGTGGGTACTCCGGCAACCCCGATGCGCGTGCGCTCTTGTTGAAGGCTGCTAGACGTACCCGGGAGAGCAATCAGTGAGCTAGTGAGGCGTGCCTGGGTAATGTATGGATAAGGTGGTGGATTATTAGGATTGTAGGTATATCTATACTCAGTGGACGCTGAAAAATGATTGCTGACGGCAGTACTCAGACCCGACATACCCCCAATAAGATCGTCAAGCTGGGTTACAGCGAGATGCGAAGAGTTCACTGTATAGTACCATGACAGGGTTGTGCCAGTAGGGATTATGGGTAGTTGCACATGATACATCGCGGCTGCACCATCGTACATACCGAGCAGACCTTCGATTGGAAACAATAGCGTATAGTAGCTTGTCACCTTTTTCAGACGAGGGTCGGTCAATTGTTGATATGGCTCGAAGTCTTGCCCATGCCAGTAATCAAGGTTAGGCGTGCCGACTGTGAAAAGACCCACCACATGTGCGTTGAAGCTCATGCCTCGTCTAATCCCGTCGTTGTTGTCGGGTGAGAATGGATCAGGAAATTGTGTATAGAGATCAAAGCCCAAGGGCAGAATTGAGCCGAGGTGGAGGTGAAGGGAAGACGCGGTACCCGGTGTGATCAGCATTTCAACATCGTTGCCTGGAGTTTTAGTAACGCGAGGTAGGCGGCCCTGTATAAGCGTTAGGTGCGAACTGCTATTTTGTAACGATGTTGAGATGATACTGAGTTCGTGGTCCCTCTGGATAGCGGCTGAGTCGATGTTAGTTGAGGTAGCGGTGAGTTGTGCAGGGCCGTCCAGATATTTGCCTATATTCCTTTGAAAAAGAGGATCTAGCTGTTTTTGAGTATCCGCTAAAGCGCGTGTCGATAGTCCTAGAGGAACAGTATCACAGTCAATTTGTGCGCTATATAGCTGATCGCGCAGTGTCGAGCGCAGGCTTGCCGTGGTAGTGACGGTCAAGAAGGTTGGTACGGTACAAGCAATCATAACCGCCGCTATGATACCGAGAGTGGTGATGAGCAGCAAGAACCACGTGTGGCGCAGACGCCAGAATGCGAGCGTAATGATAGACCAGATAGTGTTTGTGTCTGAACGAGCCATAACGTTATTCTTTCCTCTATTTAATCCTCATTTATTCGCAGTGCACCACTCAATTGTGGCTGCGTCACAACACGCACCATCACCATGAGTGTAACAAGGCAGATGAGCGCTACTACGGCAAATGCTAGCAAAAGCGAGGGGGGCACAACAATTTGTACTGGTAGGATATGCTGTAGGATAAAAAACGCGTTGTCCCCATCGCTAGTTGGGCCAGTAGCAGGAACACTTGTGAAGATCAAGCCTGGAATAGCGGCAAAGGAGAGCAAGGTGCCAAAGACGACACCAAGTACGAGTGCGGTGATATAGGTGATGCCCTGCTCCCATGTCAGTACGCTTGCGACTTGCGCGGGGCTAGTGCCAAGCGCTCGCAGCAGCGCGAAGTTCGTGAGACGATTGCGGGCACTTAACCACGAGGCGAGCAGGTTGCCCAGCACGGCTAAGAGTAAAGCGGTAGAGGCACCAAGCGCAAGTTCGCCCAGTAAATTAAGGGCGAGAGGGTCACTATTTAAACTCTCGATAATGGCGCGACGATCAAGGAGAGGATTGACTTGTGGGTCATTCCTCGTCAAAGCATTACGTACATTGGCAAGCGCGGACACGTCATCGCTGGTACGCAACCAGACGTGATTGACTGGCAACGAGTCACCGGAAGTCGCGTCTTTGTAAAGGGCTGCATAGCTCCAGTAGTCCACTATTATTCCACCTGCAAGCGGAGAGGGAGTATTATCTCCTGGTTCGGTGCTATCGTTCACTGTTGGGATATGCCCTACCTTGGCGGTTGCAATAAATTGGATCGTCCCATCAGAGTTAGCAGAAGCGGTGCTCGCTTGCAGCATAAATCTACTTCCTTGCGTGAGTCCCAACCTATTCCAGAGCAGCGTGTCTACAAGGGCAGGAACAGCGTATTGTGAGATTACTCCATCGCGTTGTGCCACAAACCCCTTCATGAGTGAAGCCAGTGGAACAGAGGAGTCGTTCCATAGAGCACTCTGTGCGAAGGTACTGGCATCGACCGCACGTAGCTCAACCGGAGTAGAATTTTGTCCCGACGTAGAAATCTGCCCCCTATAGCCGAGCGTGACAGAGCTGATGCCGCGAATACTTTTCAAGGTATTGGTAG
>CAXTCR010000011.1:0-33751 GCA_964242555.1 uncultured Ktedonobacteraceae bacterium | reverse complement strand
GGCATCCTGCGGACCAGGTACATGCCGCTCTGCGACAGCAACGTCGGGATATTCGGGTACTGCTACAGGTGTATGAGCGTCCATTTCCTTAAGCAAGGCACGGATTTGCGGTAACGACTCCCCTGTAAAATGGAGTCTAGGAAACATATCGAGCATCGAAACGATCTCAGGGTCTACAAGATGTTTGGTCGTCATTCTTAGCTCCTTGTTACTACAGATGCATTTGGAGTCTCACACGTCTTTTATATCATCGAAGAGAAACAGTTGCAAATTTCTTCAAAGGCAAGAACGGCATCTGAAAAGAGGCTGCTCTCGAAAGTTTGCTATACTGGCATGGTAATATTAAAGGCGATAATGTCAAGGTCTGCTCAACTTCAGGCATGCTCTTCGCCACTCCGGTTCCAGGGAATGGAGATGCCTATGGGATGTAGTGTATAATGACTTCTTACAGAGACTCTTAGCGAGGCAACTCATCTGCATTTAGAGAGAGTCGTTCGACATATCTTGGAAGAGCAATGCATCCTATCTTTTTAGTTGAGGACGATCCGAAGCTGGTCTCCTTGTTACAATCCCATCTCGAAAAATATGGTTATACTGTTGAGACGTGTCGCAACTTTTCTTCGGTGCTTGACGAGTTTGAGCGCGTCCAACCCGCGTTAGTTTTGCTTGACATCAATTTGCCTCGCTTTGACGGGTTTTACTGGTGTCGTCAGATACGCAAGGTTTCAACCTGTCCCATTCTTTTTATCTCGGCTCGGGAAAGCGCGATGGATCAGGTGATGGCACTAGAGAATGGTGCAGATGATTACATTACGAAGCCGTTTTCCTTTGAGGTCGTGGTTGCCAAAGTCGGCAGTCAGCTACGACGTGCCTATGGAGAGTACGCGGCCCAGACAAGTGAGCGCACGGTCGAGTATGCAGGACTTTGCCTCTACCCTGAACGATTGCAAGCAAGCTATGGTGTTTCTACAGTGCTCTTAAGTAAGAAGGAAGCACTCCTGTTGGAATGTCTGCTGGAGAGACCGAATCGTGTTGTGAGCCGAGAACGCTTGTTAGAAGCCTTGTGGGATGATGTAGAGTTTGTGGAAGAGAACACGCTCAACGTCAATGTTACACGGGTCCGCAAAAAATTGCAGGAACTGGGTCTTCCCGATGTCCTAGAGACGGTACGTAGCGCAGGTTATCGCTTGACGCTTCCAGAGAATGATGCACCATGAAGCTCTTTTTGCGTGACCATCGTGTGCTTGTGCTGGTCAATCTGCTACAAGTGGGTCTTATCCTGCTTATCTGCTGGCTTGATGGCTTTCAGAAGCTTAGCTTGCTCCTATATGCGTTGCTGCTCTGCATCGTTGTGCTCCTATGCTATCTCGTCTATCGTTACTACACGCTGCTCCCGTTTTATCGACGAATGAGTTCGGCGCTCCAGTCACTTGATGAATCGACACAGCGATATGGCCCTACGCCGCTAGGGGAATCCTTAACAGACTTACTGCAGACGCAATACTCTCTGTATCAAGAACGGTTGCTGCGCTACCAGCAGCAACAGCAAAGACAGACGACCTTCATCACGCAATGGGTTCATCAGATGAAAACACCACTATCAGTTATTTCCCTGCTCTCACAGAATAAGGACGATGATAAGTTGGAGAGCATACGTGAAGAGGCGGAGCGACTGCAAAAAGGGCTTACGATGGCGTTGTATGCTTCACGGCTGGATACTTTCGACCGCGACTTTCATGTCCAACCGGTCCACCTCTTTCCGCTCATTCGTGACGTTCTCAATGAGAATAAGCGGCTCTTTATTCGCAACGCCGTCTATCCAGAGGTGAACGTGAGTCAGGATCTCTTCGTGCTCTCGGATGAGAAGTGGCTTGCTTTTATTCTGGATCAGCTTGTGACAAATGCAGTGAAATATTCAGCGGGCACGCGCACCACGATCAGCGTTCGTGCCGCGGTACACGAGGATTCTGCTGAGTTGATCATACAGGACTCTGGCATTGGGATTCCATCCCAGGACCTGCCGCGCATCTTTGAGCCTTCCTTTACAGGAGAGAACGGACGGCATGCTCGACAGTCAACAGGAATGGGATTGTATCTTGTTTCCGAGGCATGTCGCGAACTCCAACACCAGATTTCCATTACGTCTACAGTAGGCAAAGGCACGACAGTTTGCCTCACCTTTGTTCGCAGCGCAACTCCTCTTTCCACTAAGTAAGTAAGCTTACATCGTTGTAAGACAACTGTAAGCAAGATCAATAGCTTCCTAGCTCTTATGAGGGTATGCTTAGAGCACACAATATATAGACTCTAAGGAGGTAAAGTATGTCGATGCTTCAAAGTAGACATGTGAATAAAGTGTATGGAGGAAAGGTAGCGTATCAAGCTCTTTCGGACATCACCTTTTCGATTGACCAGGGGGAACTTGTGGGCGTGATGGGTCCTTCGGGAAGCGGCAAAACAACGTTGCTCAATATTCTCTCCACGATAGATAAACCCACCTCAGGGGAAGTGGAGATTGATGGCACCCATCTCTTGGCCCTTTCTAAACGAGAACTAGCCCTCTTTCGACGCCGCAAACTTGGCTTTGTCTTTCAGGACTTTAATCTGCTGGACACACTCACCATTGGTGAAAATATTCTTCTGCCCCTCACACTGGACAAGTGCAATGTGAAGGAGATGGAGGAACGACTCGGACGAATTACGCAGCAGCTGGGCATAGGGGAACTCGTGAACAAGCGCACCTATGAAGTCTCGGGAGGACAGGCGCAACGAACAGCTATCGCGCGTGCGATGATCCACTCTCCCTCACTCTTGCTAGCGGATGAGCCGACCGGCAATCTGGACTCAAAGGCGGCACGCGATGTGCTGACCATGTTGGAGACACTGAATAAGGTCAACGGCACGACGACGTTGATGGTCACACATGACCCACTCGCGGCGAGTTATTGTCACCGCATTCTCTTTATCAAAGACGGACAGATCTACAATGAGATCCGTCGTGGGAATAATCGTCAAACATTCTACCAGCATATTGTTGATGTGCTTGCATTACTTGGAGGGAATACCAATGACGTTCTTCCAATTCGCTCGTAACAACGTCACGCGCAATGGACGAGCCTACGCCGCCTACTTTCTCAGCAGTAGTTTTGCCATTCTGCTATTCTTTCTCTACGCCACATTGATTAACCACCCTGACTTACAGAAAGGGTATGTCAATCATTTTGTGATTACCGGTATGCAGGTGGCACAAGGCATCATTTGCGTATTCTCCTTTTTTTCGATCCTGTATGCAATGGGATCGTTCTTGCGGGGACGCAACAAGGAATTTGGCGTACTCACAATTCTGGGTATCTCGAATAGTCAGTTGCTGTGGCTAATTTTCCTGGAAAACATGCTGCTAGGAATAGCATCCATCGTGGTAGGTGTGGGAGTTGGTCTACTGACCTCACAACTGTTTTTGATGCTTGGCTCACTGCTGCTAGACATTCCGCCTCTCCCTTTCTACCTGCCGGGTCAGGCATTGCTCGTCACCTGTGTCGCGTTCCTGCTTCTCTTCGTCCTCGTATCAAGTGTCACGCTGGTGTTTTTGCGCAATACAACAGTATTGACCTTACTTTCGGGGAGTCGTCGACCCAAACAAGCGCCACAAGCATCTACACTACTCGCGATCCTGGCTGCAGCACTGCTCATTACAGCATATGTCATGGCGGCGAATTTTCAATTATCCATCGATGCAAATGTGACGACACCGCTGCTAGTGATTGTGCTTGTTGCGATTGGGACCTACCTGCTTTATGGACAGCTCAGTGTCTTCCTGCTGCGCCTACTCAAGGGGAGACGGAGTTACTCCTGGCGTGGTACACATCTACTCTGGCTATCGGAACTTGCCTATAATATGAAGGATAATGCGCGCTTGCTCTTCGCAATTGCGATGCTGTTGAGTGTTGCCTTTACCGCAACGGGAACACTCGCAGTGGAGAGAGGACGGGCAACAACAGATCGGCCAGTTTCAGCTTTTGCCTTCTCGCTTGCTCAGGATCACAGTGACTCTCCGGTCCTCCCGCAGGCAAAAACAATTCTCGACTCCTCACTGAATAAGGCGCATGTTCCCTATACGATGGTACAAGTACCTTTTATTGGTCGAAAGCACAGTGACAACTTAATGAGCGTGAGCAATTATAACCGCTTAGCAGGACTTCTGCATGCTCCGCGCCTCACACTTGCACCGGGAGAGGCCGTTGCATTTCCATATCAACCCAAAGGCCACAGTCCGCTGTCAGGAGCAATTCTTCCGGAAGGTCAAGGCAAGGGGAGTGTACAGATCGTGCAAGCGAAGACTCCTGGGATATTAGAGAATGAACTGTACTTCCAAAGCCTGCTTGTGCTCTCCGATGCAGATTATCAAGAGCAAAGTGCATCCACACAACAAGGACTCTATGTCGTCTACAGTACACCTCAGTGGAGGACGACGACCCAACTCGCATCGGATGTGCAGGACAAGTTGCAGTCAATTAATGAGCATGCAGGAGCCGAAGGGACGCTCTTTTTGTACCAGTCGCGTGCCCTGGATTACCTTGCAACGTATCAACTTCCCAACATCACGGTGTTTATTGGCCTCTTCACGACAATCATCTTCCTCATCGCGTCCGGCAGTTTTCTCTACTTCCGGCTTTATGCGAGCTTGAATGAGAACAGGGAACGCTATCGAGCGCTTTCGAAGATTGGTTTGACGGAGAACGAGATGAGGAGCAGTGTAACGATTCAGGTAGTCACGCTGTTTCTTGCGCCCTTCCTCATGGCGATACTCAATACGATCTTTGTTATGGTGGTACTGAAGAATAACATGCAAGCGGGGACGCAGATTTTGTTGCCGACAGTACAAACAATTGGTGTCTTTCTAGCTCTTCAGGTCATCTACTGCCTCGTTGTGCGTACTCAGTATCTCTCGCAGTTAAGACAGGTGCTTGTTTGAAGAGAGTGGACTTGTTGCGCATAGACTCAGGCCAAAAGACATAAGCGAAGGGATGCCAACAAGAATAGTTGGCATCCCTTCGCTTATGTCTACTTCTTTACCTCAGATTTAATGAGTGATGTTTAGACGTATAGCACATTATAGGTAAAAGACAGGCATTTTTTGCTTGCAGGTGTTAGGAGGACGGGACACAGCATTATAGTACACTCAATCTATAAGGGACTATTTTGCTAGCAAGCAAATGTACTTTTGTAGAGTACTTTCAACATATGTTATACTCTTCAAATGCGTACTATACACAAGCCTATATCTTAGTATTAATTACTATTAAGGGACAAGAAAAGTACATCGTAGAAGGCGTTCTTAGATGAGATTGAGATTTGTATTGAGCGGTTTTGTAGTGCTGTTTGTGGTTGTAGCCATTGCCACAGGGTTCTTACTGAGGATGCACCTTTTCTCTCAGCATTCTCCAAAAGTTGTAAAAAATAATCCAAACAATGCCATTATTGTAGAAAACAAGCAACCAGGAACAAATAGTTGGATTATTCCTTCCGAAAAAGCAGCGAACACACAAATCCAGGCATATGCTAACAAGACATCAGTGTCTCCGAACGAGAAGTTAGTTTTCTACGTGAGTACGCAACAAGCAAATACCCCTTATTCCATATATATATACCGGTTGGGTTGGTATGCAGGGAGTGGAGCGCGACTCATGGCTTCACAAACAGGTTTGATAGGTAAAGCGCAAGGATATTATGACAATGCAACTCATCAACTGCTCCAATGTACAACCTGCACTGTAGATGTACGGACGGGTTTGGTAGAGGCGAAATGGCAACCATCCTATACCGTAACGACACCTTCGAACTGGACATCGGGTGTCTATTTGGCCAAGTTTACCGACAGCAATGGAATGCAGACATATGCACCATTTGACGTGCACGACAGCAATTCGCAATCAGTTTATATAGCGGTAACACCAGATACAACGAATGCGGCATACAATGACTGGGGCGAGTATAGCCTGTACCGTTCCTATGACCAAAGCCATGGTCTTACAAAAGGAACAAAAGTTTCCTTTGATCGACCTAACGCGCAGAACGAAGGCGCAAGTCAAATTGTAATAGATGAGGTGGGCGTGGTTCATTGGATGGAACGACAGGGGTATGATCTTTCCTATATGAGTGATGTTGACCTGCACGAAAACTCGACTGTATTGACCAAACATCACGTTTATATTTCGCTTGGTCACGATGAGTACTGGACGAAAGAGATGCGCGATGGAGTTGAGCATGCGCGAGACAACGGAGTGAATCTTGCCTTCTTTGGAGCAAATGCTGTCTACTGGCAAATGCGCTTCGAGCCTGATAGCACTGGTGTTGGAGATCGAACGATAGTCTGCTACAAAGTTGACACCAAAAGCGGGGATCTAGCAAACGACCCGTTTTATGGAAAAGACAATCCACGTGTTACATCTCAGTGGCGTGACCCTGTAGTAAACCGTCCAGAGAACTCGCTTATTGGTATCATGTATTCGGATAATACGCAGGCGAGGCAGGGATTTCCGTGGCAATTAACCCCCTCTGGAAGTTCCCCATTACTAGATAATACTGGCTTACAGCAGGGAAAGCACTATGGTTGTGGGATCGTTGGCAATGAATGGGATCGTGTAACGAACAATGGTCATACGCCACCGAAGTTGCAAGTGATAGGTACCTCTCCGGTCATGGGAACTCGAAAGGTTCCTGATGTCAGTAACACCACCTACTATATCACCTCGTCGGGCACAATGGTTTTTGCTACCGGCGCCATTTTGTGGACAATAGCGCTTGACGACTACCGCTATAGAGTGGACAAGATGTGCGTCGGTCAGCCGCTCGTTGTGCCAGAGCTACAAAAGCTGATGGTAAATGTCATGAATGAGCTTCCCCAGACCCATGGAAACAATCAGCTGAATGCACTTAACCCTTCGACCAACCCGGTAAGCTGATGTGCTTCTGTGCTTGTGGTAGACAGGATAAATGTCCGGCACAGGTCTCTAGCCTGAGGATCATCTGGAGCCAGCATGCAATGTATCATGGGTATTTCGTATGGTCCAAAGAGGCAGCCTGAGTTATGACAGTCATACAGCCAGAAGTGTCGTAGGGCCTGGATCGCTGCAAGATACCGGTTATCAACTTTGCGCAGGTTATGGGCGAGGCGAGAGAAGCCAACCATTTCGACGGTGATATGGTCGCCAATAGCGAACTGGCTATACTTAGGACTATCAGTACCAAGATACGAGAAGTTGTGGATGTCGGCTATCTCCCATTCCTCACTATACAGGGTTTGTAATGCACGCTGTTTATAATGAGGATTGTCTGTGAACAGGTAAAGTTTAGAGAGTGCTGAACTCATCCACATATTCATGTTCTTAATATAAGGAGTATCATTGTTTTTATCATCCCACCAGTAGCCACAATTTTCGCAGCGAGCATCAAAATTGACAGTGTAGAAGCGCCAGAAGGCAGACATGACACTATTCATGGTAGAGAGATACACTCTATTTTTTGTCTGCTCATAGGCGTCAACGAGGCAATTGCCCACTGCTCCATCCTGATAGCTATAGACCATACCATCTAAGCTCCAACCCGGTATCCCATCGGCATTATTATACCTTTCTGACACATACCAATTGACAAGCACCGTTCCCCACTCGACATACCTACGGGCACGCTGCGGATCAATCTTCTCCATAGCACCAGCTGCATCAAATGCAGCTACACAGTCCCAAGACAATTCTCCGTACTTTTGCCGATTATTCGCGTTAGATGCAATGAGATTTTCCGCTGCATCAGCTCCACCATCTGTGAGCTTATCAGCGCTGTTTTCGATCAGGCGAATAGCCCCATGATACGCCGCTGCATCATATCCTGAGGTCACTCTTTTTGCAGTTGGAGTTGGTTGTATTGGTTGTGATTGTCCTGCTGGATCTCCTGCTGAACATGCGGATAATGGAATGCACATAAGAAGAACGGCAAGAGCGGAAAAGGCTATAGGAATAAAACGATGCATTGCAACACTTTCAATAGTTATACAGCTAACTCCAGTGGAGAAGCTTTTTCTATAGACATTTTAAAAAGATTTTCCAGTATCTCGACGCTTTTACTCCAAGAATAATTTCTCAAAACGTATTCATGCCCCCTCTGGACCAGACGCTCTTGTAGTTCTGTATTGTCCCAGAGAGAGAGCACCTTTTCGACAACATCTTGTGCCTCACACTCAGTAATGAGAAACTCGTCTCCACCCAAGTGTTGGAGTCCACTGGCAGCCTTGGCACTCACAATCTGTGGAATACCGACGCTCATCGCATCAAGCACTTTGTTTTGCATACCTGTGCCGTAGCGTAGCGGTGCGACAGCAATGCGCGCTTTTGAGAAGTAGGGATACAAATCTTGCACAAAGCCAGTGACATGTATCTTCTCTGATGTACACTGGAGGAGCTTTTTACTCGGATTACTCCCAACGATATGCAGCTCTATATTTGGTATATGCCTTGTGAGACGCGGCATGACTTCTTTTATAAGGAACAAGGCGGCATCTTCATTTGGAAAGTAGCTCATATTGCCTACAAACAGCAGACTATTTGCCGGTTGACCTTTTCGAGAAATTGGCATCAAGTCTTGTCGTCCATTTGGCACAACAAACATATTTTGATGATCGAGACAGATGTCGCGCTCCGAGACCACGGTCGCATAGGAGAAATGCTCAGAAATATGTTTCTCATACACTTTCATTCTTTGCGCTTCGGTAAGCACAAGCATTTTCATGAGGATATTCTTTTCCCGTGTATATCGTTCCTTTAAGAGTTTTTCGAAAGAGTCCTGTAGGTCCACAATTTTGGGTATAGGGTGTTCTTTAAGAACATCCGCGAGCCGGGTGAAATGCACATACGCGACATCAAAGGTCTCCTGTGCGAGCAGAGCATCTACTTTGCTCTGGAACTGCCTCGAAGTATAGAGGAGTACTTGAAATGGTTTTTGGGAAAATAGGCCCTTTGACAAATGAAGGGCCTGTTTCCCTATATTGAATGGGATTATATGCACATCGCGGCAATACGATGCTAAGAGTTTCAGGTCAGCATGCTTCATTTCAGCATGTTTACTAAATGAAACAAGTGTTACCTGATGCCCCCGCGCTGCCAGTTCTCTGATGATGTAAAAATCTCTTAATGTGTCACCCTTTACAAGTGGTGGTGCTGGTAGCCTAGTTGTAAGGTACAATATTTTCATGTGTTGATTGTCCTAAAGCCTATGAAACTTTTTCTCCTAGAGCAGTCGAAAGACCTTCCCCTTGCTCTAGTATGGGGTAAAGAGGCTCTTCTCCGTCTACGTTCTCCGCATCCAGAGGTTGTACTAGTTTCTCTATTTGCGCGGTTACGTGAGTGGTCTGCTCTTGTTCCTTCGTGAGGCGAAGTTTTTGTAGCAAAAACTTCATGCTCAGGTTATCCACAAAGCGGGAGAGGGCACCCCAGATACCAGCAGTTTCCGCAGCGGTTACGAGCCAGTGTTGTTTGATGTCAATAGTAATGCGCCTTAACTGATGCGGATGGACGCGCACAGTATTTTTTCCCTGTGTGGTTGTGAGTGCCCATATGTAGCCAGCTTCCTCCACAGCGGACCTACTGGTTTCTCCAATATGGATTGCCCTGCCGAGTGGAAATGCGAATGCAGTAACCGGGCGTTCCAGCTTTTGTTGGAGTACTGTTCGACAATCGCTGATCTCGTGCAGCACTTCCTCAGGATCGGTGAGGCTACTGAGTACGGGATGATGCATGGTGTGAGCTTGCAACGAAATTAAATCGCTTTTCGCCATCTCCTGTACTTGCTCCCAGGTGAGTGGCAGTAAGCCCTCATCAGAAAGAGGAGTGTCCTTCCTAACTTTTAGTGCCGCGGCAATTTCTGTCAGAAAAGCTTCTCGTGCGGCTACAGAGGGTGCCCAATAGCAATAATTGTAGATGAATAGTTCAAGAAGCTTGCGGTCATTCTGATCATTGAGATGGTACACTTTACCGTTGATAGTTATGCTTTCAACCTGTGCATTTTGGATAAAGTGTGTGCCCTCTAACCACCAGAACAGGCGACCACTATCAATATACTTTGGGACAAGGAATACTGTTATCGGAATTTGAAGTTCTTGGGCGAGTGCAAAACCGTGGGTATAGTTGTCGCGATAGCCATCGTCGAACGTGAGCACGAGTGGAGTTCGACGATCCCTTTTATCCTTTTGTGCGTGTTGCGGCGCATAAAATTCTTCGAGTGCCTGCTCAAGCGAGAGTATACGGTAGTTGCGGCGCAAGTACAGCAGATGACTGCGCAGGTCTGCACCAGCAGCACGATGGAAGTTAAGAATAATCAAATGCCGACCGGATAGCTGTGTCCAGAGAGTACTGAGCTTTACTAAGCCGCTGTAGTAAAAACACATTCCAATGAATGTCAATTTTCGATTGCTCATATTATAAGTGTCTTTCCGCCAATATCCTCTGCACCCGCCTCACGAGGTACTGTAAGAATCCATTGGTTGCGTTTAGCGCTGGCAAGGGATCGTTCCACATGAAGTAGTCGTAGTCCATTGGGATAAGAAAAGCCTGAAGAAAGTCACGAATTGCATCTGCAGGGGCATCGACTCCCGGTCTACCGCGCTGGCGCAAGGCTAAAAGCGTCGTCATAATGTCGCCCTTGAGATAGCGCATCCATCCACCTGTCCGGTAGTTTGTGATCGTTTCAACCTTATCACCATTTGCCCAGCGATAGAGCAGGTAGGGGAAATCAACACCGGCACGAACCGCAACCTCGACGGAGGCCGAGAGACGAGGATTTATTTCCATCAGGTAGGGCAAGCCATCGCTACCGCGTCGAAATTCGACTTCGGAATAGCCTTCTAGGTCGATCTCACGAATCAACCTTTCGGCCTGCTCTCCGACATCATCAGGGATGGCTATGCTTTGACGAACGACGGACACGCCGCCCAGTGGTGGTTCTGTGCGCTTTGCCCATTGAGCAAAACGAGCGTGGACATGGCCCCGAGCATACAGGAAACTTACAGCTTCGCGCCTACCCGAGAGGAATTGTTGGAAGAGCACAGTACCGCCAGAAGCCGTTAACTTCTCCACAGCTCTTTGTGCTTCATCGGGCGTTACGACAAGCTCGGAGACCAGCCCCACACCCTTTTGCTCTCCCCATATCCACGATTCCACAGGCTTGACAACCGCCGGCAACCCGACTTCGCGCAGGACCGCGGAAACATCATTTACACTGCTGATAGCGACGCCCCTTGGGATATGCAAACCTAGCTGCTGAGCAATTGCCAACGTTTGTTCTTTGTTGACGGCTATAGCCAGGGCGTCTTCTTTCGCTAACGCGATACGGGCATGACGTTCTATCTCGGCACGATGCTGTCGCAGCAATTCGATTGTGCCATTTGATGAGGTAATAATGACTCGCGTAGGTGACTGTTGCAGCAAGTGCTGTATGTAGGTCAGGTATGGTTCGGTGTCCGACTCATAGGATGGGGCATGATACTGGCGCTGGCACCAGCGCGAGGAAAAAGTTGGAACCGTTTTCACATTTTCTAATGCAGCAACACGCAAGCCTCGACTTCCCAAAGAGCGCACACTCACCAGCGATTGCCGTAGTCGTGCGTCAAGAACCAGCGCATCGAATGTGTACTTACGCGTAGCCTCTTGCGAAGCCGGGGATGTATTGTTGCCCAACTCCTCAGTAGAGGAGTTGAGCGTCGATTGATTAATACTATTCCGCACCACTGTAGTTCTCACCATTCTATAAATCCGTAACTATTATCGTCCTCGGGCCAGAAGCTTCTGTCTCTCTTGTTTTAGCTGTCGCGCTACCGCTTTAGCAACTTGTGTAGCGGCAGCTTCTGTGCCTACAACAAAGCGGTATAGGGGACCGCAGCTGGCAACCGAGGAGATGCCGATGAAGTATAACCCTGACACACTTGTTTCAAAGTGGTTACTCAGAACAGGGGTGTCGTTATAGGTATCTATTTTTGAGAGCAATGTTGAAGACAGCATTGGTAGTTTTGAGATGTCGACACGATATCCTGTACCGAGGATGACGTGATCTACATCGAGCACGGTACCGTTTGAAAGAACAAGCCCAACACCTTTATCGGTTTCGCGCATCTCCATAATTCGCTGCGACTCGTGTAGGCCGACATGCCCAATAATGCGGGGCTTTAACCACGCAGCACCCATTGGACCAAAGCGGCCACGTCCATGCAGGATGTCTTCTTTTGTAGCACGAGGCAACTGCTGGAAGACGTAGGGCAAGTGCTCTAGTATCCACGTAAACCAACCGAAAGAAATGCCAGCCTTTGGATTACGTATACGGTCTATGAGGCGTCGGTCTGTTGGAGCAGTACCTGAGCCTCTAATCCAAACTATAGGGCTACGAGAGATTACCTCGACCTCTGCCCCACTCTCATGAGCCAAAGCTGCTGTCTCCAACGCCCCCTGTCCTCCGCCTAATACAGCGATGTGTTTGCCAGCAAAGCGTTCAAACGTATTACAGTCAGATGAATGTGAGACCAGTTGCGGCGAGACATGAGTATATTCAGCAGGACGGTTCGCATAGTGACGTAAACCGGGAGCCATGACGACGGTCGCACTTTGTACGATACGACCATCTACAAGGCGTACAACGAAATGATCCTCGTGCTTCTCGATACTGTCTACAAAGGTTTGGTCCACATCGGGTACTACGCGCTTTTGGAACCAGAGTCCATAGCGAATAAATTCTTCGCTAGGCAGTGGATCAATTGGCTGCTGATGTGTCTCACGAAAGTACTCTTCCAAGTCAAAATGCTTTTCTGGATCAGAGAGATTTGTTGCCCACCAGTACGAGCGAAGCAGCATTCCCTTGGGCATATACTCGCTCCAGAGTTGGAGTGGTTTTCCGAAGATCGCGACTTTGAGGCCACGCTTGCGCAGATGGGCGGCTGCGGATAGACCATAAGGACCAGCGCCCACAACAACGACATCATAATAGGAAGTATCAACGTCTACTTTTTGTTGTTCATTAACCTGCATGTGTTACACTCTTTCTTTCACTTAGAATAGCTCGATATAGCTTAATAAGATGTTCGCACTCTATTTGCCAATTAAATTCAGTGCGAGTCGCCTTGAGACCATTTTTACTCATGCGTGCTAGAGCATTCCTGTCTGCTAGCATCTCGTTCATAGCACTAGCAATTGTCTGGGGTGTCAGGTCGGTTACAACTCGTCCCACATCGTATCCTTCGACAATCTGAACAACCGCATCAAGCGAGGAGGTAAGAATTGGTAGACCTGCCATCATGTATTCGAAGAGTTTATTTGGCAAGCACATACGAATACTGAAGGAATAGGTTGGTGGAAGCACTACAAGGCCAATATCTGCTGACGCGGTACATTGGAGCAGTTGGGAAAAGGGAATGGCAGGAAGAATTTTTACCGTTTGGGTAACTCCTTCTTGCTCAATGAGAGACTCTAACTGTTGCTGCGAATCTCTCATTGCACGCCCCATAAGCACAACAACAATGTCCGGGTCCAAAAACTTTGCGGCACGAACCACTGCATCAAGACCGCGATCCGGTTGTAACGCCCCCTGATAGAGGGCGATACGTACCTGAGGCCCGAGGGCAAGCTGTTGTCGCAGTTGGTCATTTTTTTTGACCTCCTGATATTCAGGTATGTTGCGGACCAGTGTTACATCCCTACACCCATAGCGTGAGCGAATCTCGTCGGCAATTGGCTGAGAGACAGTAATCACCGCAGAACAACGCGGTATTACGTAGAGCAGAAAGTGCTTAAACAGTGTCTTTAAGCCTATCCATCTTGCACTTAAATCGTAGAGTGGCAGTTCGTGTGAGTCGAAGATAAGCGGCTTGCGTCTCAACAGTGAAGCAGAGAAGCCCGCTGGCAATGTCATTACGTCGTGAGCATGATAGATGTCGGCGTGTGATTGAAGGAGAAGCCAGAAACTTTGTACAAGCACGAGCACGGCCCTTACAAGAAACATTGGATCAAAGTGCTTAGAGTAGTTAAACCAACCGGGCATAATGATGTGCTGTAGCAGTACACCATGAAGCATTTCACGGGCAGGACGTGTGGCATCTCCTTCGATATCGATAAGAGTCACAGCGTATCCAGCTTCTATCAGTGCAATTGCTGAACGCAACACTCTAGGATCAGTTCGGGCTGTACCTAGTACATGCATGCCTACTCGTGCAGAAGGCTGTGTGGCAGGAGAAGTTGCCGTGCTTTCAGTCGAGTCAATAACCATTTTTTTCATAGAGAAAATCCCTTTAAGAGTACTCCCAATTGCCCCTTGTTGCGAGGTAAGAATAGGCCAATACAAACAAGGCAGACAGTGTAGAGTATGAGAGCGACGAAGTTCGTACCCCACATCCAATAGAGTAGTCGACCCTGCATAAGGACATCGTTCGTGACATAGAGTATGACTCCGAGTGAGAGGGCGAGCAGGAACAGACCAATTTCAAATGGAATGGGATAAATGCGTTGGGTTGCACCATAAGTAATTATTGCCAGTATTGCATAGGCAAGCAGTGTTGATAATGCGGCACCCAGTGAGCCGAAATGAGGGATGAGGAGTATATTAAAACCAATGTTGAGTACCGCCGCGATGGAGGTAAACAACACACCGAGCCAGGGTTTTCTACGGATCGACAGTCCTATTGTGAACATATTGTAGAGTCCGTAGCACATAATTGACACAGCAACAATTGGAATGACTGGCGCTGAATGTAGGTAGGAAGGCGGGAAGAAGAGGGTGAGTAGGGCAGTACTTACTCTTGAAAGGCCAAAGGTAGCAAAGAGCAAGACAATGCTATACCAGCGAAACACAAGTCCAAACACTTGTTGGGCGTTCTCTTTTTTCGCAATACTATACATTGCCGACGGCCAAGCGAGCGTGAATGGGGCGAGGACAAGCGTTCCCAGGACGCCACCCAGAGTATAGGCAATGGAGTAGCTAGCAGTTTCTGAAAGTGAACCGAGATGGCTAAGTAAGAAGCGATCTGATAGTTGCAGTATCCATATCGAAATAAAGGCTGATACATTTGGTAGTCCAAACGAGAGAAGCCCGCGCGCAATGTCCAAGCGAAAGCGTAGACCAGCGTGAAGCAGTATTGCTGGAAAGGTGAAGAACACAACGACAGCATAACCGCAAGCAGGCGCAAGTATCGCACCTGTAATGCCCATGTGAACGATACCTACGAGAACGATTGTTGTGATAAGGCTTGTCACGAGATTAGCAATGGATAGAAGTGTGAAATACAATGCACGATTTTCGGCGCGCAGCCACGCAAATCCTGGTATAGTCAAATTCTGGCATAGCACTGCTATTCCAAGAAATCGTACAGGGCCGACAAACGAAGCATTGTTTAAGAGCACTACTGAAATCTGTGGCGCCAGGAGCAAGATGAGAAGAGCGACTGGTACCGTGATAAGCAGTAAAAGGATGCTCGTTGTTGATACTACGCCTGCACGGTCTTCTTTCGACTCATAGTCATAGCTATACGAGCGAAAAAAGGCAGCGTTTAATCCCAGTTGCGTAAGACCAACTAATAACGCTATGGTTGTCGTTAGTACAGCAAACGCACCATATTCCGCACGCGAGAGGTGATGTGTTAGAAAGGGAGACAACACTAGAGCAACAAGCGGCGTTGCGAATGATGCAACTGCGTAGATCCCAGTATTAGTCACGAGTTTACGAATGTACCGAACATACCCTTTTTCTTCTTTGCGCGGTGTTTTACTTGATAGGGTTGACTTGAGAGGGACAACAGGGAGAATCCATGTATTCCTGTACTCAAAGGGTATATCCTCAAACAGGTCGATCTCGTCCGAGAACAACGCTACATCTGCCTCTAAGATGTTATTTGGGATATCGAGTTCGTCGAGAGTAGGGGTTAAGGGGATTGAGTCCGTGAAAATCTCGACAGCAGAGATAGTGTTATCCTCACCTTGCTTCTCTTCCTGGGTAGTGCTATCTATAGCATGAAGATAGGTATGTGAACTCCCCAAATCCTGTAGTGTTCCTGTATGTAGAGGAGTGTCGAGAGCTTGACGCTCGTTTTCTGCATTTTGAAGCGGTTGTACCATTGTTAACTCTGCTCGCTTTCGATCCGCAAAAGACCATCCAACTCCGACCAGTACGTGGCTCGCATCAGTACCTGCTTGAACGTTGTGGAACTATGCTCCCGAGCAACATAGTCGCGTGCTAATGCGCCCATGCGATGACAAAGTTCGACATTGTGTAGGAGTCGTTCAAGCGCTGACGCTGTTTCTGCCACATCTCCTGGTGGTACTGCAATGCCACGTCCCCCGGCTAGCAGCGTCTTGTTTGATAGAGGAAGGGTTGAGGCGACAACAGCACAGCTTGTTGCCATTGCCTCAAGGATAGCCATGGAGAAACACGCTCCACGCGTACTGGTGTAGAGAAACACATCGCTTCGTTTGAGCAGCGAGATCACTTCTGCATGCGATGTTTCCCCCCAGAAGACACACGTTTGCTGTAAGTTCTGTCTTTGAACATCCTGTTCTACCTGCTGCCGCGACGGACCATCACCGGCGATAATAACCTGAACCCGTTGACGCACTTCGGGAGGGAGTGTTGCAAGCACTTGACCTAGTGCGGCAATGGCAATTCCTAAGCCCTTTTCCGGAGCCAGCCGGCACACAATACTTACAACAATAGCGTCTGCTGGAATAGCACTACTTTTAGCATGCACTGCTGGAGTTTCTGCCTGCGAGGGAGGGTAACTACTCAGGTCGATCATGCTTGCAAACCGGGTAATACGGCTCTGCGGTATTCCAAGGCGTATACATACATCGTCAATTCCGTCACCCACGACACCGGGGATGAGGAAATGATCTATCGAGAGGGCCGAGAGTTTCGCAAAAAATTGTACCGAAGGCCAGTATAATTTGAACAGAAGGGGATCAAGGTACCGTCGTAACCGGTGTTTCCCGGCTAATGCTTGCAGTCGTTCAGAGCGATAGATCTTACTATTCAACAGCGAAAGACTGCCATGATCGATACACACAACGCGTCGCCCTGTTAGCTTGCCGACTAAACCTGCGAAAGCACCGGTGAAGACGGCATCCTGTGGGAAGAGAATGCTATAGTCAGCACCTTGCTTTATAAGCAAGAGTAGTCTACCAAAGCCACTGGCGAAGTACAGCCAGACCATTGGAAATTGCCAGGGTGACATATTTGGCGAGCCAAAGGTGTGAATGGTAAAACTTTCGCTATTTGCGCCTTTACGATGGGTAAAGTAGTCCAGATTCCATACATCCGCTGTCACCTGCGCGACAGCGGCTAGAACTGCACGAATACCGCCGGTCACAGGAAAAGAGTGTACAGGCACATTGACTGTTAAGAGTCCCATATTTTTTTGCTTAGGAAAGAATGTGTTCTGAATACGTTTCCAGAGGGTAGCTTTTCCGGTCACAATTTTGCTTGTAACAGCATAACGTAGACGAGAAGCCCTATTATGCCTATAGTTTTTCCAGCGGAGTGCGACTCTTCTGCACTCACTGCATTCAGAGAAGAGGGCATGTACATGGAGAAGTTCGGCTTGCAGCAAACCTTCCGTTGGAGAAGCAAGTTCGCGGGAGAGTAAGTTTACACGTGTCCCAAAGCCAGTATCATATTCACTCAAAAGCACATGAATGGCCTGATGACAACGCTCAATAAGTGTTGTAACCTCGCTATCGTGCATTAGGGATGCATACTCATAGAGGCCGAACAGGGCAAGCATGCAACCTATCAGATTATGTGTTGCTGGATACGTCGCAGGCTCTTCAAAAAAGATGCCAGATGCACCAACCGGTGTACTAATACCGCCTACAAGAACATCGTTTTGAAAAGACCGTACAACACATTGCGCAAGCTCAAGAAAAGAATTTTGCCCTGTAAGTACAAATGCACGTACAAGAACGGAGAGTGCATTCCCCTGTACGATGGCAGAAAGCCATGATTTCTTACCAAGTACTTCTGATCGAAGGGAAGAGATTGGCCACCCGCTAGCATTATTGGGCAGGCGCACAGCATGTTGGAGCAACCACTCTGTCTGTGCAAGAAACGCGTCGCGATACTGCCCTTCGTTCGTTGCTACGTACTTATCCCAGTTTAGCAATGCGTACTGTGAGATCGTTGCGGGATCGTAGCAAGCTTTGTCGTGTTGATAAGGCACACCTTGTTTATTAAGCGTGAATTTGGAAGCATCTATTAATTTCGATATATCAATAGGATATGGTAACAATTTTGAGAAATACGTTGTATTCTCTCCATTTAGAGTAGTGTTTGTAACGCGTGTACTTCTATCCAGGGTATCCACAAGAGTCTCCTCAAACGTTTTAGCGTGTTTTTTCGACATGTATTTTCTGCTCAAGGCTTTGTTTTAGTAAGGGTGATGAGAGCGCACCAAGCAGCAGCCATCCATACACAGCCAGTGGAGGGAGTGTCCAGCCGTTAATACTTATGCTATTGATGATTAAAGCCAGTACAGCCCCTATTCCACCGCTCAAGAGCGCACGGCTACGAATATCGGCCACCCTCCAGTTCTGCAGTGCTAACCAGAATGTGTAGAGGAGTAACGAAACAAACACGAGTAGAACAGGAATACCGGCCATCGCACCTATCTCCAGATAGGCATTATGTGGTTGAACGAGTGGCACAAATTGTGCTGAGACACGAAGTGGCTCCGCACGCTGCACATAGGCTTGCAGGCCAAGCCCAACACCCGTTATAGGGTTGGCTAGAATTACATTCACAGCAGTCGTCCAGGCGCCAAGGCGCAGTGGAAGTTCATACGGTGTAGCAGCGTGTTGCAACTGTACGCTAATCTGCGTGGGGAAAACAGTAAGTAGAACAACAGTAGCACAGGCGATTAAGAAAAGAATGAGCAGCCGATGGCGTGCCTGTCCAACTAAGATGATAAATGCTATCATGCCCGCAAAGACACCTATCCACGCTCCATTGCTATAGGTATACAGCAGGGCCGGCAGTATAAGCAGCATCTCGATAGCATACACAGCCTTCCTCCAAATCGAGGAACTTTCAAAAAAGAGTCCGAGGGGAATGAAGAGCATTATGGCAAAAAATGTCCCATTCCAGTTCGGGTCTTGCATAAAAGACCCTGCACGGGCAATATTGGTACCAGTGAATTGAAAGCTTGAGTATTGCATCAAAAAGAGATCGTTGCGCGATGTCGAGAACAGGAACTTGCCAGTAACTGCCTCTATGATCGTATGCAAGGCGAAAAGGCATGCAAGGATTGCAATCATGTCGAATAAGCGACGTAAGCTCGTAATATTGCGTATCACGACCCTTCCCAGCCAGCACATAACAAATGCGCCAAAGACGATATTGGGATAGTAGAAGCCTGCATCATACAAGGTCAAGGCACCATGAATTGCAGGATAGACCGTCAGGATAAGGTAGAGTGCCCAGAGCCAGAGGGCATGTGGCTCTATCCATGGATACTTTGGCGAGCGAGCCAGGAAGAATATTGACAATAAGACGGCTGCTAAGACGACCGAGACAACATGGAGATTGATGTACCAGTCCACGATCACCTGAGTCGCAAGCACACAGGTCACAGCAAGTTCATTCTGGCGAAGGATCAGGATAATGAAAATTGCAAAGAGACCAAGCCCGACGAGATATGGGTAGATGCCAAAGGAACGTGACGTAACCTCTATTACTCCCGCTACAGCACATGCGAAGGCTATTGCGATACACAATAAGAATTTAGGTGCAGAGAGATCAAGCCTTTTTATAATTTGCCTTTCTCCAGCAATAAGTTTCATATATTCTCCTAGTAACCTGTTTTGCTCAACAGCATATCTATAAGTATCAAAGCCTATATGCTATTATTTATAATTGTTCCGGGCCGAACCTCTGTCATGCGATACACCTGCTCTTGTCCGACCAGACTTACAGCGCGCTGTAAGCCTTCGACAACTGCCGGAGGTCGTTTATGTAACCCATGTGCATCAGAGGCAATGCAGTCTATCAAGCCCTTTTTTAGTAGTGTTTCAGCACAACGACGCGCGGTATTGCCTTGCATACCTATGAGGCTGCTCGCGGTAAGTTGCGCAAGAACTCCCTGTCTTCGTAGCGCTGCGAGACGATCCGGATCCTTCTGAAAGACACGATATCGCTCTGGGTGCGCAAGGATAGGCACAATGCCCTGTAGCCTGAGTTCAAAGATCACGCGCTCCGTTTCAGGAAGCCACATATCATTCCATAGCTCGAGCAAGAGATAGCGGCTTCCGTTCAATGTCGCGATACGCCCAGAGCGGATATCCCCAATCAATTCTGACTGTAGCAACACTTCATGACCAGCAAGAACGCGTAGAGGGATATCGCGTTGATTCAACTCGTCTTGAAGAAGACGTACACGTTCTAAAACACCCGTAACGGGTGTATGTGGATATTGATCGTTGTAGTGCGGCGTTGCCACAGCTGTACGTATACCCTCGTGTACCAGTGTTTGTGCTAAGACGATAGATTCCTGCAACGTCTCTGGCCCGTCATCAATACCCGGCAAAATGTGAAGATGTGTATCAATCATGTCTACGTTCACTTACTATTCGCACGTCATTTACAGTTGTAATCAACACCAATGGTTATATCCTGGTTCAGCACCTGTGCAAATTCCGTGCGGCCTGAATTGTGCATAAGTGGAGCTTTCGTAGTGATGTGTGACGCACAGGAGGGCAGGGTTATCATAGTATGCAGCAACAAGTGAGCACCGGCCTGTCGCTGAATAAGACTTCCATAATGCCAACCGCTTCCGTCGTGTTTTGCGACTGAAGGAACAGTCCACGTGAGTGTTATGGTTGTTGACCCACCCGGATTGTATGGAAAAGAGAGCATACCGGCCCATACTTGATGTCCAAAGGCAACGCTGCCGCCCTGGAACTGCCATCCGCTTTGAGCAACTAATGCACTTCCTGTTGGGGCGTAGACCCGTATGTACCCTTTGTATGTAGTAGTGCCGTACAACTTACCATCTGTTGACCATGTGTACGTAAGTGTAGTCGTATGCGTAGCACTTCCTCGTGCGTTAAGGACTATAGAATCATCCAGTTTGTTTCCGAGTAGTTCATTTGCTTTACTCCCTGACACATTTGCATCGACCACCATCAAATTGTCATCGGTTGATGATTGAATGGCACCATCAAGGTGATTTTGTGTTAGCAATTGTTCTGCCATAGGTGCATCCAAGTACAATTGAATATCCTTTGTAGCAAGCGAATGAACAATTAACTGAAAAACTTTAGGTAATTCCGCAGATGATAACTGATGTATGCGCTCTACTAGTCTCTCGCCCAATAAGGCAACGAAATGCTTGCGCTGTGAAGAATTGCCATCGGGCGCAAGGACACTGCTATTACCGGTACCAACAGTCGCCTTTTCCAATTGGTAATAGTGAATAAGATCAATCAAGTTGTGTGTAGTCACAACTTCTCCATATTCAGGAATACCGATAGGACCAGTGACTGTAAGTAAGGATTGAATAAATGCTGGTGTTATTGCAAACACGCCCTGAAAATTGCCTGTGCCACCTTCCAATGTATAGTTTTGCAACGCATACTTGGCCGCGGTTGGAAAATCCGCATCGAGATTAGAGTCACGAAAACTCCAACCAAATTGAGTGATGGGAAACCACGCATATGCTGCCGGAAAATCAATCCTACGGTTGCTTTCATAGAATGGTCTATCCAAGAGGTAGGAGTCCATCACATGCACTGAGGCCAGTCGACCTTGTGATAATGTTGCAATACCGTAGTTACCAATAAATCCTCCACCAGGACGAAGCTCTGTAGAGTCAAGTATTTCGACAAGATAGTTTGCCGGTGTACTAAGCCCAAGCAGAGCTGGAGCAACGGTAAGAAGTCCTTCGACGCCTGAGGCAATACGTTGCAGGTCTGGAAGTTCGGTATGCAGTTTGCTTACCATGGTTCCGATACGTGGTTCGACCTCAATATCAGATGGCTTCAAAGCACGAAGCTCTGTTGCAGCAGTGTCTAAACCAATCCGCACTGATTGTAGATTGGCAGCGATGCTTTCGAGGTCAGCCTTCGTTAGTAAAGGTCCCTGAGCGCTTAGTGGTGAGTGAAGCGTTGTCATGAGCGTTTGGAAAAGTGTACAGCTTATTTCACCAGTTTGTGCTAACGTAATAGCGAGTGGTACCAGTCGGAGGGCAGCACTCAGGCGCTTGCCATACACAGGAATGGCAGTAGTGTATGCTGGCAGCGACTTCAGACTTCCATATAGTTGTGAAAGGTCCTTTGATCCCTGCGCAAACTCCTGATGTGCAAGCCCTACGCTTGCAACATCAAGAGGATTTTTTTGCACCACACGCAGTAGCGACTGAGCTTTTTGTAGGTGTTGCATACCACTACCGGCTAAATTCATATCCTGAGCATAGAGAGTACTATATACTGCAACCTGTTTGACTGAAAGAATACAGGCACTCAGGATCAGACATACAAGCAGGAAGGCCGTCAGGGACAACCTGCCTGATTGCCGTCGTATGCCTTTTACCTCCAACTTTCTCCACGCGTCCATGTTTTTCGCTAACTTCCTTTTGGGATTACTTTTATCGCTAGTTTTATCTGTTATGGTTATTCGTACCGCTGATCTCTTCTGCGCTTGCTTTCGAAGCTTCTACTAGCGGAGGTGTAGCAGGTACAACAGGCATCGAGTTAAGAGCTGTTCTTACATCGTTATCGCCAGTGCTATGCCCGTTCTGAGATCGATAGTAGTAATAAGAATATGGGCTATTGCCGCGTCGTATAGCTTGTTTGTTGATCACATAGCCGAGCACACGTGCACCAGCTTGTTCGAGTATGCCTTTTACCTGATTCAAATTGCCTTTTTTATCTTGGGTTGTGTCAGTAACAACCAGCGTTCCATCGGTCTTTGAGGCGAGTAGGCTTGCATCGGATAAGCCCAGTAGTGGAGGAGTATCAAAGATGACGATATCCGCACCACTGTTTACGAGAGCTTGTGTCAACCGTCCCATCGCCTCGGAGTCGAGCAGTTCCGAAGGATTAGGTGGGAGTGGTCCAGAAGGCATGACACGCAAGTTAGGAATGTTCACTGAATGGAGGAATGGCTGGATGATTGAGTTTGTTGGGCTTCCCTTTGCAGATAGTACATCTGTGGTAGTTGATTGTACTTTAGTGAACTTCAAAGTGTCCTGCGAATTGAACGCCAGCACTGCATTTGTCAACCCCATCTTTTCAACGGGCAAGCCAAACTTCTCATGCATAGTAGAGCGACGCAGGTCTGCATCTACAAGCAGAACATTTTTACCGGCCTTTGCCATGAAGATGGCTAAGTTTGCGGCAACGGTACTCTTGCCATCACCGGGAAGAGCACTGGTTACAACAAGCGTACGAAGAGGTTTATCTAGGCTAGAGAACCCGATGTTGGTACGTAGAATACGGTAGGACTCTGCATTTGCACTGACACCGATAGGATTGATTACACTCTCTTTCTTTGCAGGGTCTACACGCCAAACCGTTGCAAGCATTGGCCAACTTAACAATTCAGTCAACTCTTCAGAGGTGCGAACACGCGTATCGAGTTGCTCATATAGCAAAGCAAGAGCAATACCCAGGAAGAGTCCAATGACAAAGCCAAGCGCGGTGTAGAGTAACACTCTTGGGCGAACAGGGGTAAGACCAGGCTCTGCCGGCTGTGCTACACGTAGGTAATTGCCGTTTTGTGCGTCTGCCAACTCCATTTGAGCCAAGAGTGTTTGCCACTGACTGTAGTGCTGTTGAAGACCTGTAAGATTTGTTTGCAGGGAGAGCAATTGTTGTTGCTTGTCCTGTTGTCCCTGTAGTGCCGCTATCTGGGCCGTAACCTTATTTATTTGCTGCTGTGTCGCATCCAAATTCTGCTGTATGCCCTGCTGAGAGCGAGCATTATCTTGCTGAGTCATGTCAACACGGTTTTTGATCAAAGTTGTAGCAATATCATTAGCGATTGCCGCCGCCCTAGATGGATTAGGATCAAGCACATCTATTTCGAAGAGCTGCGTATTTAGCTTCGCGCTAGCAGAAACATTTTGGGCAAGCTTTTCAACAGTCATACCCTGATACTGAGAGGCAACTTGGCGTAGTATGGTATTGCTCGTAGCCAATTGTGCCTCTGTTTGCACAAGTTGGTCGCTCGCCATCAGGCTTGAGTAGTCTGCTGACTGATTTGTGCCAGAGCGCAGTGCCACCTCGACGAGTGTCGAGGATTGATACAAGGGAGTTTGTATTTTACTGCCGATAAATGTGCCTATACCAACTAATAAAAAACAGGCAACTATAATTTTCCATTGCTTTAGCAACACATTCCAATAGTGTGCAAAATTCATCTTCTGTTTCCCTTTAATGACTCTTATTCCAAATTCCACTGCCAATGCTTATATAGGAAATGCCTTGAGATGTGATCTTCTCCCTGTCAAGCATGCTTCGTCCGTCAAGTACTACCTGACAGCGTGTAAACTGGTCTAAATTCAGTTCGTGGTATTCATGATGGTCTGCCTGCAAGATGATTGCATTTATCTTGTTTGCATATTCTGGTAAGTAAGGTGTGTATCCCAGTTCAGTCAGTTCTGAAGCGTTGAAGAGCGGATCATCTGCGTAGACAATCGCTCCATGTCTTTGTAGAGCGCGCTGCAGGAGCTTTGCGCTCGTAAAAGCAGTTTCCCGTACGTTCCCCCGATAGGCCACGCCAAGAATAAGGACTGACATGGAAGTTAACGAGTGTACAACACTCTCAATTTGCTGTACTGCATATTCAGCCATAGAGTCATTGATAACGCGAGCTGAACGTGGCAGTGTGAGCAAGGGGTCCTCTCCTGAGGAAGATGTAGCAGATATTGCATCTGCACCCGCAATAAGGAAGTAGGGATAGACCGGTATACAGTGTCCACCGACGCCAACACCGGGCATATGAATGTGCGAATACGGCTGGGTATTGGCAGCCATAATTGCTTTTGGCAAGTCAAGACCGTAGGCATCCGCGAAGCGGGCATACTCGTTTGCTAATGCAATGTTGACATCGCGATAGGTCGTCTCAATCAGTTTCACGAACTCGGCATCGTCAGCCGATTTCATGCTAATGATTTGGGCATCTAGCACAGAAGAGTAAAACGCGACTGCCGCTTTTGTGCTCGCATTATCAATACCACCCACAACTTTGGGGTACTTCTTCAAATCACGGAATATAACGCCCGATGATACACGCTCAGGACTATACGCGAGGTAGAAGTCGCGCCCCGCTCGCAGCATTGAGGTCTTTTCGAGGATATGACGTAACCGTGTTGCGGTTGTACCTACAGGTAGCGTCGTCTCGAATATGACCAATGTGCCCGGCTGTAGTGCTTGGCCTATGGATGTAGTTGCAGCATCAATGGCTGAGTAATCTATAGTGTGCCCCTCATCAACAACGACGGGAATAATGACTACGACCACGCCTGCAGCATATATTGCCCCGGTCACATCCAGTGTTGCAGAAAGTAGACCTCTCTGCACAAAGTCGGCAACCTTAGAAGCAAGTCCTGGCTCCTCCTGCACATGAGACCGACCACTATTTACCGTGTCGACAACCTTAGGATTGATATCTACGCCGATAACTCGTCTGCCATGTTCTGAGTACTGTGCAGCGAGTGGAAGGCCAATTTTTCCTAAGCCAATGACGGCCACCGTCTCAGTATCAGGATTAGATGAATTGCTTGACATGTAAGTTCTCCGATTGCAGCGTATAGATTATGTTCGTTCGTTCTCCCGTGGATTGGACTAATTGTGAAGCAACGTGCAGAACTGCTAAGCCTTCTTCTCCGGTAACAGTGGGAAGTGTATCTTGACGTATTGCCTCGAAGACATCTTCATACTCCAGTTGCAGAGGCTCAGATTTCTGCACTTTGAGACGGGTCATCGTACCCTCACTCACGCCGGTTAGGGAGCGCATCGCATCCCAAGTTGTTGTGCTGTAATCATTTTCGTAGAAGTACACATCTTGCGTCAGGTAGTTGACAAGATACATACCCTTCTCACCGGTGATTGATAGCTCTCGTACCTTTGTTGGTGTCAACCAATTGACATCGAGTACACCTGTTATTCCACTCGTAAAACGGAGAATACCTATCAACAAATCCTCGTGGGTGCTATGTATCTGCCGTTGGGTCTCCGCATATACCTGCTGCACTTCTGAGTCAGCAAGGTAGCGCATAACGTCAATATCGTGTGTCGCGAGGTCGAGCGTGACGCCAACATCGCGAATACGCGGAGGAAATGGTCCGAGCCGGCGCGCATGTAGGTGAAAGACACGTCCAAGTTCATTCTGGGCCAGTCGTTTTTTTACAATAGCGATTGCTGGATTGAAGCGTTCAACATGACCGACCGCCAATTTCACGCCCTTGGAGTTCGCTATTTGTATGAGTATTTGTGCCTGCTCTATCGTGCTTGTCATAGGTTTTTCGAGAAGCACATGAATACCCTCATCAAGGAGGTAGTGAGCGATCTCAAAATGCAACTGGGTGGGGACGACGATGGCAACAATATCAGGATGTGTTTGCTCTACCATCTGACGATAATCAGCAAAGCCAGATATATGAAAGCGTCTTACTGCATCTTGTAGCTTACTCTCATCTGGCTCTGCAATACCTACTATCTGTATAAGATCTTCATTAAAATTTTTTAAGACCCGCAAGTGGTTCATACCCATCGAACCAGCACCAATAACGCCAACCTTTAGCCGCATACAGCGTGTTCCTCCATTGTGGTAGTCAATAAAGCTGTTATTATATATGTGTATTATTTTCCCCTGCCCTACACTCCTGTTGTGAAAATGAGTGCTTTGCAGGTTCTTGCTAAAACGACACAATCGGTCATAAATGAGCATGTGTCGATATACTGCATATCAAGAGGGATACGCGCTTCGTAGTAGCTGTGACGATCTGGACTCACTTGCCAGAGACCGGTAATACCTGGTTTTACCAAGTGTCTCCTACTGCCATACTTGCCGTATCGTACGAGTTCGCGCTCATGAATAGCGCGGGGACCGACGAAGGACATATTGCCTATCAAGACATTGAAGAGTTGAGGCAATTCATCCAGGTAGGTCTTGCGCAGAAATTGACCCAGTCGAGTGACACGAGGATCAAGCTGCAGTTTCATACTTTTGTGAAATTCGGATGACAGTTCTGGATGCCTCTCAAAATATGTATCTGCATCTGGAATCATCGTTCTAAACTTAAGGATGGTAAAACGCTTATTACGTAAACCAACCATCTCTCTAGCATAGATGATCGAACCTCCATCCTGTAGCTTGACGCATAAAGCAATAACTATGAAAACAGGCAATAGGAGTATTATTCCAATTAAAGCAAAAACAATATCAAAGACTCGTTTCACAAGTTGATATTTCGCAACAGAAGAATGAAGTGTTGTGCCTATATTCGAAATATTTTCTATTATGCCTTGTTCCATAACAAGCGACACCACTGCATCTTCTTCATTCCAATTGCGCGTATCCATATTCATGTGTTCCATTTCCCGTTCTCCTCTCCTATTAATCAATTGCTTTGGTTTCTAGCGGCACAGAGCTATGACTTCCTTCACAATTGTTGTGAGGTCTTCCTCCATCAGCGCAGCATGTACAGGCAACGACAGGACCTGTTGAGCAGCACAATCTGTGATTGAAAGTTGTGTGGCTTTCTGAGAAGCACCGTCTGAACCAACAACGAGGAATAAAGTACTATGTTGTTGGTAGAATGGTTGTCGATGTATAGGAGTAGGGTAATGGACTGCTGTTCCGACTCCCCGTTCATGCAGTGCTGCTATCCAACTGCTGCGTTTCTCGGGCACTCGAACAGTATATTGATGGAAAACATGAGTATATCCAGGGCGTACAACTGGTGTTTGCACATATTCACGCAAATGGGTTGTCAGAAATTGTGCATTATGAATACGCTTCCGGGTAAATTCCGGCAGTTTCTCAAGTTGGACAAGACCTATAGCTGCCTGCATCTCTGTCATACGCAAGTTGTAGCCCTGAATAACTTGATGGTAGCGAGACTCCTGGCCATGGTTACGAAGGAGACGGACTTGCTCCGCGATAGTGGAGTCGTTTGTTGTGACCATGCCACCTTCGCCAGTTGTCATATTCTTGGTAGCGTAAAATGAAAAACAACCAGTACCAAAACTACCCGTCATCCTACTATCTATCGAGGCCCCATGAGCCTGACATGCGTCTTCGATTAAGGCAAGAGCGTGAGTTTTAGCGAGCCTCTCAAGCGGTTGCATCTCGCAAGGATGACCATAGAGATGTACTGGAATAATTGCTTTTGTGCGCGGTGTAATTGCTAATTCTACGCATGCAGGGTCAATGGTATACGTATCCCGATCGATGTCTACAAATACAGGTGTTGCGCCAGTATGGAGAATTGCATTTGCGGTTGCTGAAAAGCTGAAGGCAGTGGTGATTACTTCGTCACCAGGTCCAACATGGTGTGCAAGCAACGCCAGAAATAGAGCTGCTGTTCCAGAAGCAACTGCGACGGCCTCTTTCACTCCGCAAAGAGAAGCAAAGTGTTGCTCAAACAGGGCAACATTTGGTCCCTGGGCTAATTGGCCCGATGCTAAGACTCGAAGAATTGCGTTCTCTTCCTCTTTCCCCAAAAGTGGTTGAGCAATTGAAATCATGTAAAACGTCCCCAAAAAACTTAAGCTTATCCGTTTTAAACGGGCAACAATGAAGCGTCCTCATCGAGGAGATAGTAACTCTTACAGAAGGCAGAAGGGCATGATGTTAGAACATCACACTCAGTGTGATGTATTATGATGCGAGTTCGCGTGCGCGTATATATACACGACTCTGGGGGAAGGAGTCATGCCAAAGCCTTTTACGGCTGTAGCGATTAAAATGGAGATTTGCTAAGGAAATGAATAACTCATCAAAGTACCCCCATACTTTTTTCTAGAATTTGCTACATGAGCTTCTTGAATGAACGGTTGAAGTGTTATGCAACCAAAAATTTTGTTGAATGTGTACATAAGAATACCTAGATGATAAACATCCGAAAATAATGAAATTTATGTACACAAATATAATAATCAATGAAGTTAGATTTGTCAACTACCGAAATAAATTAACACTAAATTCAATGTTTTGATCTAATGTTTTCTAACAATATAGAATTACGAGTATTAAGAGAACGAATGCGTAGATGTATAAAGAAAGCTATCTAGTAAATTAATTATGTAGTAATGCATTGTTATAGAAAAAATTAAGGTTGTTGGAAAATCATGATGCGAAAGCTCATAGGCAAAAAGCATACAGCTAATTAAGGAGTTTGTAAAGAACCATAGATGTGATTTTGTGGCTCATGCGTAAGCTTAAGGGACCTTTACGGGTTGAAATGTGAATTTTGTGTGTAGTACTTCTATACTACTAAACTACTAAGAAGAGTACTCGTCCCAATTAACGATTTTCTACCAATTAATAATTAGGCAAGCTGATGGGTAGTTGTCCCTGCGCCTGCACCTCACCAAAGAGCACTCGCGCAACTGCAGTAAAAGCTGGTTCTGTGTATTCATAGGTGACGAGATAACTGCTCAGCGTCCGAAATGCCAGCAGATCGTAGGGGTTGTAGGCGGCTATACCAATCACAGGTTTGCCTGTAGAAAGCAGGTAGCGTACCATCTGCGCTTGATAGTGATCCTGATTTGCATTCGCAGTCACAACAAGTATTGTATCTGCAGTCTCGACGGCTCAGGAAAATGCTTCAGCGTGGTGATAATGCCTCCCGCGTAGTAGCCGCGAATGGTCGCAATACCCAGACGTGAGACAAGTTCTGGATCTTCACCAAAGGAGCGTATGCCAATGACGGGATGCGCAGCATTGTTGTTCACATCGACATCCGGTGCCAGATTCATGTTGATGCCAAGTGCTCGCAACTCACGTCCAGTAGCCTCGGCGACATCATAGGCTATCCCCTCTGAGTCAATCGCACCCAGCGTCATATTGCCCGGAAAGAGCGTTGTGCTATTTCCAAAGCGCTGGACCATACCATTTTCCTGGTCGATCATTATCAATAGGGGATAGCGCTGCCCTGCCTCACGCGCACTATGCTGTAGAGCCTGCATAAGTTCATACACCTGCTGTACATCCCTACTATTACGCTTAAAGAGAATAATGCTGCCCACATGATGCTTTTGGATCAGGTCAATGATTTGTTGTGTCTGGTTGTTACATAGAATCCGACCGTTATTACTTGCCCAATCTGCTCTTCCAGCGTCATGCTTGCTGTAAATGTTGCTGTCATGTTGCTCCTTATATAATGTATATCTACAGCTTTTGAGGACAAATATGAACACAAGCTTGATCTACTGTTACGTATATATGTGCATCAAAAGTTTACGAGGGCGATTGTTCCCATTTCACACGATTGTAATGGTATGCTCTCACTAGTGTATAAAACAACTTATTATCTCATCGAACACGTCTTTGGGGCAAGTAAAAGAGGAGTTCAATGGAGTTTACATTACGCAATGCTCGTCTCGTTGACGCGGGGATGGATCGAACACAGGAGAACATTACCATTGCAGGGACGAGCATTGCAGGAGTTGGGCTGAACGCTAATGTCCAACGAAACGTTATTGACGCGTCAAACACGATCATCACGCCTAGCTTTGTAGAGGTACACACGCATGGTGGTGGTGGCTTTAACCTGCACACAGGGACGGTTAGAAGCGGGATATGATGCCGACCTACTCATTTTTGACACATCACTCAGTTTACAAGCGACCCTCTGCCGTGGTCGGCTTGCATGGTCAACGGACGAGTGGCGAGAACGATTACAACAATCTCAAGAGTAATAAAGTTTGAGAATATGGCAATGAGCAATTTATCATCGTGGAGTGTTCCAACAGAAGGTGTAGAGCTTACTACTCAGGACGTTCATGTTTGGTGGGCAAGGCTAGATGCACCAATTCATCTTATTTCCCAATACCGGTCAATACTTTCTGAGGAAGAACGGGTTAAAGCGCAACAGTTCCGTTTCGACGTACACCGTACTCGGTGGATAGTGGCACATGCAGTGTTACGCATGCTCCTTTGCCAGTATCTCCACACCGACCCACAGCATATACACTTTCGCACCAACGCCTATGGCAAACCAGCACTCGCCAATCTGTCACAAAGCCATTTGTTACAATTTAATATTTCTCATTCCGAAGATGTAGCACTCTATGCGTTTAGCCTGCAACGAGAGCTTGGTGTGGATGTGGAATATATGCGAAGGAATATTCCTTACGATCAAGTAGCACAACACAGTTTTTCGCCTAACGAACAAACTATTCTGCGTGGTCTTACGGGAGAGCAAAAACATCAAGCATTCTACAACTGTTGGACGCGCAAAGAAGCCTATATTAAGGCGCGGGGCATGGGCCTATCGCTTCCACTTGACCTTTTCGATGTTTCCTTGATGCCTGGTGAGCCTGCTGCACTTCTGCGCAGCAGAGAACATCCACAAGAAGTGCAACGTTGGACTATGCAAGCGTTGAGACCGGAACACGAGTATGCTGGTGCGCTTGTAGTCGAAGGGACAGGATGGGAACTACACTGCTGGCAGTGGTCCGACCTCTCAGTACACTAAAAACGTAGTGAAGATGAGAGGGCAGGCGACGCCATCAAAGGGCTAGCTCTTACTTGGTGTATCGATCAAGAGTACCTGATAGGGGCTCAAGGTAACTGCCGTGCCATTCACTTTAAATGTCTGACTTGAGGGCAAATGATTGACCAGCATGGTTTTTTTATAGCCAGCGAGCACAGTTACATTCTTCGAGTACTGCATTGTCTGGTAGAGGGCGGTTCCCGGTCCGAAGTAGTCCGTGAAGGCTTTCATCGAATAAAACATTGGCGTTGGTTGACCTTTGTCCGTCATCATTGTCTCGGGAATATTTGGATCGCGCGGCACTCCATCAGGACTAGAGGCGCCCCACAGGAGTGCATATGATGCACCAAGCTTAATGTTGCTAATTGTATCGTCCGCAAATGTTGCATTGTAGTGGTTCGCTGCAAGCGATGAACTATCGGCTAACCCGCGGGCGTAGAATTCGGACCATCCGATAGCCAGAGTGGATCCACCATTTGGCTGCTTCCGCAACCAATTCGTCCAATCGGCAAAAAAAGTCGAGTTGAATTCGTCGGGTTCTGAACCCAGGAGGGGACCTCCGTCGAGAAGAATAAAATTCCCCCCATGTTTATTATTGAGCCAGTATGTGTAGACAGCTTGATTTTCAGCAGGTACTCCAGGAAGCACGCCGAGATAGGGACCTCCGAGTTCGGCATCAGGTCTCACAGCCTTCACCGCATCATATACGGCATTATACAAAGCGGTATAGGCTTGATAATCGCCATTAAAGCCCTTAAGTTCGTTCCAAACCTGGAAGATTTTGACATTTGTATAGCGGGCTGCAACCTGTGCTGAGAGTTGCGCGAAACTTTGATAATTTTGAGGCAATGGAGCGGCTTCAATATTACCAACATCACTACTCTGTTTCATCCAATCGGACGCACAACAAAGAGTGATTATTGCTTCCGAACCACTGCTTTGTATATCATTCACTCTTTGATCCAGACTTGACCAATCATATTGCCCTTTGGAAGGTTCTGGGTCATCTGTACCCCAGCCGTTGATGAAAACGTTTTGAATGGAAGCTCCCTGGCCAAGCAAGCGATGACCAGATGCAGTCGCTGGTCCCTTATCAAGATGGGTGCGCGTCACACCTATGCGAAATTGACTCTTGCTTAGCTGTGACGAGAGGTTAATGGTGATTGTCGAACTGTCTGGTTTTTGTTCCTGTTGCGGCTTACCTTGTTGCACGCTAGTTTGCTGATCAATACAAGAAGCGCCAAGCAAAGTGACGCTTAAGACAAGCAGAAGCAGCATTCCAATTTTTAGCTTATTGGAGCCTCTAAGGAGAAATAGATGTTTGAACATTGCTCTTTCAAATTACCAAATTTATACTTGGTGCATATGCGGCGAATAACCCACGGCACTACTGTAACACTTTTTCCAACTCATGTACATATCATAGTACCGCATCTTCTTCAAAAGACTGCCTTGAATTTGTAAAGAAATTGTAAATTGTAAAACCAACACTCTCTAGTCCTTATCTCACAGTACTAAAGAGCTTTTACGGTTTCTGGAGAAAGTCCCAAAATTTATGTAACTATTGCTTTTTAGAGGTATTCTGGCTTATAATCTTCTCTATACGTTGGGGGTTAGATATTGACAGAGGAGTTTTTCATCTATAAATGATACACGATGATATGTAGTTATACATTCGCGTATATTATTACTATTACTGTAGTAATTTTACTGTTTTACAAGAAGGAAGAGAATAAGCTGTTACTCTTTCGGCATTTGAGGAAGATGAGCAAGCGTTCATTTAGAGTAATCCAGCAAGTAGTTGACTACGTACATATATATATAACAAATACTATTAAAGGTAATGGCACAATCAATAGCACCTTTACGGTAAAGGTGTGAGTTATGAGTTAACATCGCGATTGCCAAACTTCCACGTCTTAGAGGGAAAGGCGGTGAAGGATTGGTCCCCCCCCACTTCGCGATGCTTACATCACTAGTACCTACGATTAGTGTGTGCTCAAACTTGTAAAGTTTGAG
>CAXTCR010000010.1:0-34079 GCA_964242555.1 uncultured Ktedonobacteraceae bacterium | reverse complement strand
AGTGCCCCGAATGTCGATACTGAGCGTGTGCTGCTCTATTTGCATGGCGGTGCGTATGTGCTTGGCTCATTGGAGTCACATCGTGATATGGTAGCACGATTAAGCGCGGCTTCAGGCGTACGAGGACTATTGATCGACTATCGTCTTGCTCCTGAAAATGTTTTTCCGGCAGCAATTGACGATGCGCTTACGGCCTATCAGTGGTTGCTGGCAAACGGTACAAAGCCGGAGCATATTGTCGTTGGTGGTGACTCTGCTGGTGGTGGCTTAACGCTTGCGCTCCTGCAAACGTTGCGGGAAAAGAACGTTCCAATGCCTGCTGGTGCAGTGTTGCTCTCGCCGTGGACCGATCTTACAGGTACCGTAGAAAGTCGAACGACGAAGGACGCGACCGACCCCTGGATCTCTGCGCCAGCAATTGGATTTGTAACTCCTCTCTATGCAGGCTCAGAAGACTTACATAACCCTTTAATTTCACCAATTCGCGCTGACCTACATGGCTTTCCACCGCTATTCATTCATGTTGGCAACGACGAGGTGCTGCTGGACGACTCTTTGCAAGTCGCGGAGCATGCTAAAGTCGCAAGCGTACCGGTAGAACTGAAGGTATGGGATGACATGTGGCATGTCTTCCACGCCTTTGCCTATGTCTTGCCGGAAGCGCAACAAGCAATGGAGGAGATAGGGGAATTTATCCGCAAACAAACAAAACTTGCATAATTCTAAATATCTAGGGGTCTAATTTATTACGCCCTCGTGCGGCTCGTAACGCGGGACGAGGGTGTAATGAATTAGACCCCTACATTATTTTTAACCAATCGTCCTACAGTGCGGCAATCTCCACGAAGCCTATGTACATTGACGTTTATCTTTATATGTCAGAGTGTCATGTTGTATCAAAAATATCTTTGCTCTGACACAACTGGATATATAGTTTATCGTAGTGTGTCGTATGGAATTCGGAGAACTACATGCAACGTAGTAGCATCGTACACAAGCTTGCGCTTGCCGCGGTCGCTGTGATTGTTGTCGGGGTTGGCGTTTTTAGCTTTACGCTGATTGCGAGGGCTAGGCAAGACTCAGGCAACCCCATCAGTGGACAGACTGTGCCATTGATTAGCAAGTCTCGTCTGGTTGGAGCAGCCAGTGGGCAGCAGAAGCTTGATCTCTCGGTTGGGTTGCAGATGCGCAACAAGCAAGAACTGGATGTCTTGCTGGCAAATCTGAACAATCCTCGTTCGCCTCTGTATCATCATTATCTCACGCCGCAGCAATTCGCCGCCGAATTTGGCCCGACTGCCGCGCAACAGAAGCAGGTGGTGGACTACCTGCACAGTCAAGGATTTGCTGTTACACGTGTCTCATCCAATGGCCTGCTCATCGATGCCAGTGCCGATGTAGCGCAGGTCGAAGCCGCTTTTGCCGTCAAAATCAATAATTATCAGATCGGTTCGCGTACCTTCTATGCAAACGCGAGCGCGCCAACTGTACCTAGCTCGGTTTCTTCACTTATCGTTTCGATTGGCGGCATGGACAACAGCGTAAAAATGCGTCCTCTCTATAACCTCAAAAGCACGAATGCCATGAATGCTAAAAGGGCCACACACAGCAAACGTGCTCTCGCCAGTGGTTATGGACCAACAGAACTACTCGGGGCTTATGATGGTGCAGCTTTACAGCAAGCAGGTATTAAGGGCAACAACCAGACGGTGGCTGTCTTCGAGCTAGATGGCTACCAGCAGAGCGACATCGCGCAGTATCTACAAACCTACAACCTTGGCAATCCTAGTATTACCAATGTGCTTGTCGATGGTTTTAATGGTTCTGCTGGTGCTGGTGCTATCGAGGTCGAACTGGACATCGAAGTTGTCGCAGCAATGGCACCTGGGGCCTCGCAAATTGTGTACCAAGGACCAAACTCGACACAGGGCGTCAATGATACGTACAACAAGATCGTCACCGACAACAAGGCTCAGATCACAACGATCAGTTGGGGCGAGTGCGAAACGCAGTCTGGTGCTGCCGAATTGCAAACGCTGGATGGCATCTTCAAGCAAGGTGTTGCACAGGGTATTTCGATGTTCGCCGCTGCTGGTGACTCCGGTGCCTATGACTGCAACGATAGCAATCTTGCGGTTGACTCGCCCGCGAGCGATCCAAACATTATTGGTGTAGGTGGCACAAATCTGCAACTCAATGGTAGTGGATATGGTAGTGAGTCGGTATGGAGCAATCCTACCGATACACAGCGCAGTCCAAAGGGTTCTGGCGGTGGTGGTGGTATCAGCAGCACTTTTGCACAACCATCATGGCAGATTGGTCCGGGAGTCAAAAACCAGTATAGCAACGGCAACCGTGAGGTGCCAGATGTTTCTGCTAACGCTGACCCCGCGACAGGCTATGCTGTGTATTGTACGGTTAGTGCGGCTGGCTGTACTGGTAATATTACGGTAGGTGGTACGAGTGCTGCTGCACCTCTGTGGGCTGGCAGCATGGCTATGATCAACAACTACCTGCAATCGCAAAACAAGCCGCTTGTTGGGTATGTCAATCCTAAGCTCTATGCTCTGGCGAATTCGCAACAGCAGTACCCGCCCTTCCATGACGTGACGAGTGGTACAAACTTGTACTATCCAGCGACAGCGGGTTACGACGAGGCAAGTGGTATCGGAACGCCCGACATCTATAATATCGCTCGTGACCTTGGAGGTGGCAATGTGCCTGTGCCATCGCCCACGGTCAGTTCTTCGCCAACTCCAAGCCCGACGGCAACAAGTGTGCCAACAGATACGCCAACAAGCGTTCCGACGAATACGCCTGTAGCAACAGATACTGTGACAGCACCGCCAGTCACTGGGTCACTTGTACAGAATGGAAGTTTTGAGGATGGTGCGGGCGTGTGGCAAGAGTCTTCTGCCGGTGGCTACGAGCTGATCGACACGAAGCATCCGCATACGGGCAAGTACGGAGCCTACCTCTGTGGCTACACGTATTGTGATGACGTGATCTCACAGGATTTCACCGTGCCGAGCAACGTGTCGAATGTCAGCATCAGCTACTGGTGGCAGGCTCAGACCAAGAGCAAGTCGCAGAGCTGCGTTGATGATCTCACGGTTTCGCTCCTCGACACCAATGGTCAGACGATTGGTCAATTGCAGCAGGTGTGCAACACCAATGCATCGTCAAACTGGAAGCAAGAGACCTTCGATGCAAGCGGCAAACTTGCGCAGTACGCGGGCCAGACGGTGACATTGGTCTTCAATGGCCGTACGCAGTATTCGCACAACACAACATCCTTTTTCGTCGATGATGTAGTTGTTTCTGCAAAGTAGACTTTTCGAGTAACGTCTCAATTGACAACCTGATTTCCCGTTCGGGAAATCAGGTTGTCAATTGAGACGTTACTCTTGTTATTTGACGATAACAGTAAGGTTCATATTTGAATGAATAGTGCAGTAGAGGTGATAGGTGCCAGAAGTAGTGAATGGGCCGAATGATTGTGGAGTGTTATCTAAGAATTGTGCATCCTTGATAATGGGTGCTCCTGGCTCTACTTTTGGGTGTGGCAAGCCGTCGCTACCCCACGAGCCGTTGTCGATGATGTGCGCCTGCGACGTGTCGCTGATCAGGGTCAACTTGCTGCCCTTTGCGATTGTGACCGATGGGACACCAAACGTCGAGTCGGTCATGTGGACTGTGTTAGGTTGAATATCGCTGTCGCCGGCGATACCGCTACATGCTACAAATAGAATGGTTGCAATGCCTACGAGGACAAGGCTCAAAATTATTTTTTTCATGAAGATGAGAGTTGCTTTCTTATGATATTTATCTTTTCCTTTCAGAAATTATATGCCTGCCTCATTTGTACGTCTACCTGAAATTTCGTGTCGGGTAATATCTGTAGTAGTGATAACAATTTCTCCTACAATGTCTGTATGCCTTCGCTAATCAGCAGTGCACCCAAGCCCATAAGCAGTACCCCGCTTCCAACAAGAATGCCTTGATAGGTTCGGCCCCGCAACCAGTTGCGGCTGCGACTGACAACGAATGCGAGTAGTAGCTTGGAGCCGACGAGGAGTCCATAGAAACCGATGAGAAAAATGATTGCTCCACTTGTTCCGCTCTGCTGTCCAACACGAAGCAGCAACTGGGCACCAACTGTACCCCAGAATAAGTACGGATGTGGATTAAATGCATTAGTTGCTGCTGCTCTAAGCAATAGGGTAGTCGTACTGCTTTTTTCGTCACTAGCTGGCTGTATTTCCTCTTGTTGTGTATTTCGTTGTTTCCAAACCTCATAGATCGTTTCTACGCCGAGATAAATAACAAACAGTCCTCCAATAATGCCAAGCCAACCAAACGCGGAATGCGGTAATCGACTTATAAGTACTACTGCTAACAGGACAATAGGAAGATCGCTAAGTAGTGGTGCGAGGGCAATAAGATTACCTGCGCGCCAGCCGCGTTTGAGCGTTTGTGTGATGACGAGAGCCAGTAGTGGTCCTGGGCTAATGCCTGCTGCAAAGCCGTAGGAGATGCCGAGTAAAAGTGCTGTAATCATGCTGTTTGTGTCGTTCTCTAAAATTTTACTTGACTTTCTCTATCTGGCTGATTATACTCTACTAGAGTTTACCACGATATGAAAGGCTTCTTGATGCAACCCATACTCTCCTATGCGGCTGGCTGCTGAACTACAACCGTCTGACATAACATATCATCTGTAGGGGCTTTGATTAACTATATGCTCTTACGCTGCTTTATAGGCCGAGCAAGGGTGTAATGAATTAAAGCCCTTTCAGCAGTTTAATGTGTCAAACTGTATTACAGCTTTGTTCTGCAATGTTTTTCCTTCCTTAATCAGCAGTCCTCCGCCGTCTCCATCAACGATACTCTCCTACTATCATTTTGTCTTTAAGCAAGCGGGCATTAGCTTGTTCGCGCATGCATAGAAAGAAGCCTTTCATGGGTAAGAATAGATTATACTGCACTAGAACCCTGTTGGATCTTGCCTTTTCGGGTCGGCAATGCGGCGTACACTATGGAACCGCTGCCGACCTCTCTTCAACGCTATCGACGAAAACACTCTTGTTGAAGATTAAGAAGAGGTTCATCCTTGGGGAAAAACCGCAAAAAACACTTTCGCTTGGAAGTAGACGAGCGAGAGTATACCGGCTCAAAAAGCTACCGACGCAAGCAGCGTCGTGTTCGTGCCTCAGAAGATGAGGCGTTTAAGTGTAACCAGTGTCACCGGTTTATTGGAGCGTTGCCCTCTGGTGGCCATCACCGTAACCATTGTCCCTTCTGCCTGTACTCTCTGCACGTTGATGATCGGCACACAGGTGATAGGCAGAGCATGTGCCGATCTCGCATGCGACCTATAGGTAGTTTTCAACGACGCAATGGAGAACATGTCTTAGTGCATCGCTGTCTCGGCTGTGGCTTTGAACGCTTCAATCGCATTGCAGCCGATGATGATTTTGAACTCGTGCTTTCGCTGCCCGTTCTTCCGTCTCGTGCAAATGGGAGAAAGGGTGTGGCGCTCTGGGAAGAGGATGGGGAGGAACTGCAAGAGGTTGAGGTAGTGGATTAGCAGTCGTTCGCCCATCTTCCTAATGAACGGTTTTGTAGGGACCACGTTGACGGCGTTGGAGACGATGTAGCGTCTCTCGCACGTTAGGGATAGCCAATGAATTGGCTTCGGACACCGTCAACGTGGTCCCTACGAAAACCCTTACAGCAACCTTGCTGGTGTAGTAGTGTACCAAGGAGTCAATAAATCCCGAGCCAATTACTTTTGAACATAGCTCATATCCATGAGGGTAGCTTGCTTATTGCGGTGATACAGAACATTTTCAAATAGGAAGTCTCCTACTGGAATCAGCCCTTCGGCAACATCGTGAAAGTTCCGTAGCGCGAGGAGTTGAAAGCTGTACGTATCCGAATGCAGTAATGACATCAACTCTGAGAACGTATAGTTGTCACTGTCCTCCATGCTAATCTCGATGAGCAGATATCTTGTGTGAGCTAAAACAGCTGTGGCTTGTTGGAGCACATTTTTCTCAGACTTCTCCACATCTATTTTGAGCAGGTCTATATTTACGAGGTTTCTTTCCTCCAGTACGTTATCTAGTGTGCTCACGAGAACCTTCTCACCTGTGCGCGTACTCGTCAATTGACTGTTTTGGCTATTATTCTCGTCAAACTGCATAAAAGCGTAACCCTCAAAGTTAGAAATCGCCATGTGTGAGACTTCAACATTGCTCAGGTCTTTGGTGTTCTCGCGAAGACACATGAAAACATTCTGCACCGGTTCGAAGGCTAAAATACGTGCATGTGGAAATTTATCTGCAAGTAGAAGGGTAAAATATCCGACATTAGCACCGACATCAACAAATGTGCTGTTGTCTGGAAGTTGGCATTGTGAGACGAGAAATTCATGTCTAGTGAGAACGCTTTGATAGTCAGCGAATCCTAGAGAAGACTCATAGTAGATGCTCTTTCCACGAAATTTCATAGAGCTACAACCGAGCCGAAATCTTTTAAGTTTGACAGCATGCAGAAAGAGCAAGCAGTACTTCTTCGCCAGGAATTCCCACTTTGTTGCTTTTGGCCACTTATTTCTGTGCCAAAACCGGTAATCAAGTGCAATTGAAGTCTTAATAAGCCAGGGTAAACTAGCCTTTCCGATAATGGATGTATTGAACCACCGTAAACTTGTCGTAGTTTGCATACGGTTCCTCCTTAGCTTCCATACAGTTCCTTCTTATAGAACCCTTTGAGTATGTATATAAGCCCCTTCTATTCAATGGACTACTTGCTGAAAGTGGGCATATGCTTCCAGAAAGCTCCCTCCCTTGGTTTTGTCAACTAGAACAATCGGACTCATTTTTTATGATTACCATAAATGATAGGAACGTCGCATACTCAGTGTGGAGTTACGAGAAAGTATATGTACTTAGTATGAGAAAAAGATTATAATGGAAAAAATATGGGTAGAAGGTACTATATTTCTTTCGCAATATTCCTGTTTTTTCACCAAGAGAAAGTGTTGCTTTAGGGGTGTATACGCGGGTGTGACAAGAGATTGTAAGGAGAATATATTTCTGGGAGAGCGTTGGGTCATTAGCACTTTACTTAAGTGATACCCATGCTATGGGTAGTGTAAGTGTAGCAGCCTATTCGGTGAGCAGGGTTTGGTAAAACAACCCTGCTGTAGCCCAGACGAGGGTGAGTTTTTGTTTTACACCCTCATCTAAGAGAGCGTATAAGCGTTACCGTAAGGCTCAAATGGGGACCAGGGCGCCCGCAAGGGGACGCCCCTCCCATACCTACACCCGTTCCCACGGCGCTCTCGTGGTCTGAGAGGGGCGTCCCCGAGCCGCATTCGGGGAATGAGAAAGGCAGCGGGCGCCCTGGCTCAACCACGGACCTCCTTTAAGCTTCAATGAATGCCTATGGAAATGTACACCTTTGTGGCTAGAAGTACATCGAGACTACTCCTATTCATTGTGCCTTGTCCATGCTGCTTTGTTTCGAAGAACAGTTAGCGGAGGTGCTCTTTCAGGAAATTGACGGCGAGCGGCCACGCTTCAGATGCGGCCTTTTCATCTCCCGTACCGTGTACGGGATTGATAAAGGCATGTCCGGCATCAAATACTTTGACGGTCAAGTCTTTGCCTGCGTCCTTGTAGAGGCCCTCGATTTTTTGAATCTGCTCCGGTGAAATACTCCCGTCCCGGCTGCCGTAGATTGCTAGTACGGGCGCGTTGACTTTTGCCACCTCCTCTGGTGTGGGATCGTAGCCCGCGCCATAAAAGGGGACGACAGCGCCAAGATCGGTGTAGCGCGAGGCAACGGTATAGGTCATGAAGCCACCGATACAAAAGCCAATCAGACCAAGTTTCTTGGGTTCGACGTTTGGCATAGCTTTGACGGTTTCGAGTGCGCCGATGATCTCGTTGGCCGCCTTATCGACGTTTCCTCTAATCATCATTATCATTCGTTTGGCGTCGTCTGGCTCTGTCGCGACCTTGCCGTGATAGAGGTCTGGGACGGCGACGACAAAGCCTTGTTCCGCCAACTTCTGGGCAAGGTCCATAATGTGTGGCTCGATACCATACCATTCTTGAATAAGGACGAGACCGGGGTGGAGGGCATCATCGTCAGGTTGTGCCACGAATGCGTAGGCGCCATCGCCATTCACATGTAAATCAACCTTCGAGGTACGTACTACTGGCATGTTCTAAGTGCTCCTTCTATTGTAAGAAACTTACCTTTTGCTGCAAGGGCAACATTTGTATTATATCCTACAACAGTTATATCTTTGTCGCTTTCAACGTAAATGTGAGAGGCAGCATGGAAGACAACACGGGATCTGTAAACCTGAACCAATGATCTTCATCTTCCTGCATGTTCATAGCGGGAAAGCATTTCCAGGCGCTGATGGGATACTCGTGTAAGAAATCTAGTTTGAGGCCTACTGCTATAAGCGAACTTAGTATCTCACTGAACGTATGATTCCAACCATATTCTGTACTGTGCTGTATTTTTGCCGCTGTCGCATAGCTACCCTCGGCATCGGTACGAATAGGTTCTCGTAAGAAATAAGGATATTGGAGCTTAAAATCTGGCAAATCGTTATTGAAGGTCCACATAAACGGGTGTGCCTCTGCGATGTAGAAAAAGCCGCCGGGTTTGAGATAGTGTGCAATGACCTGCGCCCATGGCTTCAGATCGGGCAACCAGCCGATGACACCGTGCGATGTGTATACGATATCGAATTGGGCGGCAGCATCAAGGGCTTGTGGGAGGTCGTACACGCTTGAGAGCACGAAGCTTGCGGGGATATGCAACTCTTGACTGAGAGAGCGGGCAAGATTGATGGCTTGATCTGAGTAGTCAATGCCAGTTACTTTTGCACCTAAGCGTGCCCATGAGAGTGTATCAAGTCCGAAATGACATTGCAGGTGCAAGAGCGATTTGCCAGATACGTCCCCTACTTCGTTTTGCTCGAGTGCGCGAATGCGGATGCCTCCCTTTTTGAAGCCCTCTACGTCATATGAATCCGAGGCGGCATGATGTGCCACGAGTTCATTCCAACGTTCACGATTAACTTCCATATATTCGTTCATCTGTATCGCCTACTCTCTATTCCATGTACTACTATACTAATCAACGTGTAGCATACCGCTAGCCAATGCGACAGCAAGAAACTTCTCAACGTCAAAAGGCAAGCGAAATAGCTCGACATGCAAACCGTTCTTCGTGGTATTCAGGATAGCATACTCGGCCCATTTTTGTATTAACGGTACCTTGTATTATTGTCATATATAGAGTATTTAACGCCTGTATGTTTTTGTTGGGATATATTTATAGCACTACAGGTTGACTGGTTAGTTACGTGATTTAAAGCATAGAGGTGACACATCGTTTTTGGACGTTATAATAAGCATGGTTCCTATACACAAGATGTCAGGTCTGCGATATTGACATAGCATTAATCTTCCCATTATAGTTATTTTACCTATTGTGTTTCTAGCCTGTCCAGTAGCTTTCAAAGGTATTACTGGGCGTGTGCTAGTGCTGGTAGTGATCGTTTAGCTGAGTTGGGCTGCTATTAAGGTAGGTTCGCTTCGCGCTTGAAAGTTCGATTGTCAACGTCCTGTAGGGACCGATTTATCACGTCCTTATTAGCATAAGGACGTGATAAATCGGTCCCTACAGATATGATATACTTGTGTATGATATAAATCTTATGACAAATGGCGACAAAAGGAGCGTATACTATGGCTGTGTCTCATGTCATCGAGGACGAGAAGGCACTTATAGAGGCGATTCGAGAGTTGGCGCAGGAACGGGTGTCACCACGGGCGGCGGAGATTGACCGTACAGGTGAGTATCCGTGGGATATGAAGGAACTGCTGGCACAACAGGATATCCTGGCGATGCCGTTTCCCGTTGAGTACGGTGGTATCGGGGCGAGCGAACTGTCAATCGTCATGGCGATCGAGGAGCTTTCACGCGCCTGTGCGACGACGGGCTTGATACTAGCGGTACAGCAACTGGGTTCGACGCCAATCTTGCTGGCGGGTACGGACGAGCAGAAACGTAAATACTTTCCAAAGCTTGCAAGTGGTGAGTGGCTGGCGGCGTATGGTCTAACTGAGTCTGGCTCTGGCTCCGATGCGGCGGCAATGAAGACGACGGCGGTGCGCAAGGGCGATAAATATATTCTCAATGGCTCGAAACGCTTTATAACCAATGGTGGTCTGGCGCAAGTGAACTCGATTATGGCGATTACCGATCCGACGAAGGGAACGCGCGGTATTAGTGCGTTTATTGTCGAGAGCGATTTCCCGGGCTTCTCCGTTGGGCGAATTGAAGACAAGATGGGCATTAAGGGGTCGCAGACGGCGGAACTGATCTTCACGGACTGTGAAGTCCCTGCCGAAAATATTTTGGGGCGCGAGGGTGACGGCTTTAAGATCGCGATGGGAACGCTTGACCGCACACGACCTGGCATTGGGGCGCAGGCGCTTGGCATTGCGCAGGGCGCGCTTGATCTTGCCGTTGCCTATGCGAAGGAGCGCGTGCAGTTTGATAAGCCGATTGCGGAATTCCAGGGTATTCAGTTTATGCTCGCTGACATGGCGACAAAGGTTGAGGCGTCACGATTGCTGATTTATAATGTGGCTGAGATGATTGATCGCGGCGAAAAGAACTTTGGGCAATACTCGTCGATGGCAAAGATGTTTGCCTCGGACAGCGCAATGGAGGTCACAAACGACGCGATACAGGTACTTGGTGGTTATGGGTACATGAAAGAGTATCCGGCAGAGCGTATGCTGCGCGACGCCAAAATCACGCAAATTTACGAGGGCACGAATCAGATACAGCGTCTGGTTATTGCGCGTGCCTTGCTCAACGCACACTAAAGCGGGAAAGAAGAGGTTCAGGTTTTGCTCCTGGACCTCTTTCTTTTCATTTTTTATAACCCTACTATTTTCTAGCTACGGAGAATTCCTATGCCATCGCTTTCTTTTGATCCGGTTGCCCACGCCTACGATGCCACGCGTGGTTATCCCGAAGGTGTCGCAGAGCAAATAGCGCAGGCGCTTGAGCGTATCAGCAATGCGAACACGCAAACGCAGTTTTTGGAGATAGGTGTTGGAACGGGACGTATTGCCTTTCCGCTTGCCTCGCTTGGTCACATCTATACAGGTGTCGACATTTCAGAAAAAATGATGGGGCAGTTGCAGGAGAAATTACGTGCTGCACACTGGCAGGAACGGGATGAGCCGTGGGGAAGCCTGACGGATGAGGATGTTAAACAGGCTTCGATAGTACGACGCTACGCAACGTCTGAGCTACATGCATCGTTGCGATTGGTAACGTCGGATATCACGCAGTTGCCATTTCGCAAGACATCCTTTGATGTCGTAGTGGCTGTACACATCTTTCATCTGGTTGATGGCTGGCAAAAGGCTGTACAGGAGGCGTTGCGCGTATTGCGTCCAGGTGGTGTATTGCTCCATTGTTGGGACGAGCATGGAAAGACCGACATACAGGATATCTCAGACAAGTGGCAACGAATTCTCACTGAACTTGGTGGCAAGACGAGAAGGCCCGGTGCATCGTCAGTACAGTTTGTAACTCAGTGGCTGACCGAGCATGGATTGCAGTCGCAGAAGATACAGGCAGTGTCGTGGGAGCTTTCTGTCACGCCGCGACAAATGCTCCAGAATATTACGTCGCGTCTCTGGTCGAACACATGGAGTATTCCCGACTCAATCTTCATTCCCGCCTCTGAGCGTCTTACGGCATGGACGCATGAACGCTATGGGAACGAAATGGATACGCCTCGTACACAGGAACGTCGTTTTGTTGTCAACAAAACTGTTGTGTAGGGACATGTGTTGGATGTGATTCTTTTTATCGGGTTACAGGGGGCGGGCAAAAGCACCTTTTATCAGACGCAATTCGCCTTGACCCACGTCTATGTGAGCAAAGATGCCCTACATCGCAGCAAGACTATGAACAAGGCACCAAAGCAATATATGCTTGTCGATGAGGCTTTGCGAGCTGGTCGCTCGGTTGTGATTGACAACACTAATCCTACAAAAGAAGATCGCGAACCGCTCATTAGTTTAGGGCATCATTACAAAGCTACGGTGATAGGCTACTATTTTGATGCGCCTGTAAATGAGTGTTTGGCGCGAAATAGGGAGCGTGTTGGCAAGGCGAGAGTGCCTGATAAAGTGATTTATATCACTGCTAAGCGGATGGAGTTGCCAGCTTTTGAAGAGGGATTTGATGTGTTGTGGCGAGTACATACGAAGGAGGGTGGGTTATTTAAGGTTACTGCGTATGAGTGATAGTCTTGTTGATGCGGGTTTGCAAAACATTATTGAGACGTTTGAAACTAAATTCCCTCAACGTATCCGAGCCTATTATGTAGAGGGTAGTTATGCCGATGCTAACAGTGTTACGACTAGTGGCCTTGATGTTTTACTTATTTTTAAAAATAGGTTCGAGAATGACGAACTACAAAAAGCAGAGGATTTAGCGAAGAAATGCGAATCTGAGAGTAAGCTCGAACTTGATATTGAATGTGAAGACGAACAGCGTCTTGCGCATGGTGTCTCGCCAACACTTAAACTTGGAGGTAGCTTTATCTATGGTGAAGATATCCGTGACACACTATCGCTCGTACCGATAGAGGAGTGGACGCGTGACCGTATGCATAGTTCACTCTGGCGCGCTGTCCATCTTTGTAACCGATCTTCCATCATTCGTTATCCTCTTCCCTATCCTGACCCACAAGCTGAATTTTACGGCTATGATGCTCGTATGTTACGACTCTCAAATGGGCAAGAGGTGCATTGTACACGAGACCTGATTCGTTTAGTCGGCTGGTCCGCAACCGCAATGATTGCGTTCAAAGCCGGAAGATATGTTGTAAGAAAGAGCGAGTGTCACAAAATATATCAAGTCTGCTTTCATGACGAATGGGGTCAGCTACTACAGGAGATTTATGAACTGTGCAGAGGTAAATGGAGTTATCTTATTCCTGATAATTTGAAAGAGCGTCAACAGTTAAGAGCTATTTGCGAACGAACACTAGGCTTTGAAAATCACTTCTTGCAGGTATATAAAGAGTTTATTCTGACGGAATTACATAGTAAGGATATACAAGGCTTGCACCATATTTTATTTGTGCTGCGAAATATCGTTTATTATGACGAGGAGATCAAAACGGTGATCTACCTACTACAAGAAGATAAACGTGAGGAGATACGGGTAGTAGCGAGAGGAATGCTCAAGTTACTTGAAATATATTAGGCTATGTTCTCAAGAAGAGGGAAGAAGATATGATCGAGTCAAACGAAGCTATACTTCTTGCTACAGATGCTGGCACTCCACCAAATGTACATGTTTCAATCAGGCGATTTTTTGCCTTCTTAATTGATGGCATCTTTCTAGCAATTTTACAAGCGATTGTGTCTATAGGCTTTGGTGTAAATCGGTTTATTAGCACCCTACCACCAATATTTGGAAGTCCGACATTTAACAACTCTAGCAAGCTTCCTCATGCGGTAACTACGACGGTTAATTGGCCTTGGCTTGTGCTAATTGCCCTTTTGTATTTCTTTTTGCAAGAGGCCGCATTTAGTACGACCCTTGGGAAGGCCATTATGGGATTGCGTGTCATTGATATGAATGGTCGTTCTATAACGTTTTCTGCCGCGCTTATTCGCAATGTGCTGCTTCTGGTTGATACTTTTGTATCACTCTTAGTTGGCGGTATCTCGATGGCAATATCTCCTTACAGGCAACGGATTGGTGATCGTTTTGCTCGTACATTTGTAGTAGATGCCAGAACAGCACCAAGAGCAGTCTACCCACGTGAAACTTTTCAAAGACGTATGTCTATAGCTATCGCTAGTTTTGCTCTGCTTGTAGTAATTTGTTTTGTAGTTGCATATTACACAGGACCTATGCGTATCATTGAAGGATGGAAGAATACAAATGCAGGCATCTTCGAGCGAAAAACTGTTACATGGTACAACCCCGGAAACCCCGTTTGGAAAGATGATACTGTAACCTATCACATACACTACACCGTGCAGTCAGGTACGAAGCAATGTATAGCAAACATTACGTTCCAACGTACCTATAACATAGTATGGCCGTGGACGCCCAGTGGATACGAAGACAGTTGCCCGCCACAACGTTCCTACAGCAACGAGCAGAGTTAGAGAGGCAATGAATGTTTTTGTTTGCATTGCCTCTCTAACTCTGCTTGTTACTTACTCTCCATCGCTCGGACGACGATTTCGGAGATGTCTTCGACCTTGATTTTCTCTTCGGCTTCGACACCTTTGACGCCGTCCTCGAACATGGTGATGCAGAAGGGGCAGGAGGCGGCGAGTACCTCGGCTTTTGTTTCGAGGGCCTCGTTGACGCGGGTCTGGTTGATACGCGTGCCGATTTTCTCTTCCATCCAGGCGCGACCACCGCCGCCACCGCAGCAGAAGCTCTTGTTGCGGTTACGACGCATTTCCGTCACGCCCTCGCTATTGAGTACGGTTAGTACACGACGCGGCTCATCGTACACGTCGTTATAGCGACCGATGTAGCAGGGGTCGTGATAGGTTAGCTTGCGCTCGTCGAAGCCTTTGGGCAACTGAAGCTTCTGATCGCTCAGCAGGGAGTCGATGAACTGCGTATGATGCACTACTTCGTAGTTGCCACCAAGTTGAGGGTACTCGTTCTTGATGGTGTTGAAGCAGTGCGGGCAAGCTGTTAGAACTGTGCGCTTCTTTGTTCCAACGGCGGTATGTCCACCGCTGGCACCATTAGCGGAATGACCATTGCTGGCATCGGCGGTATTGAAGCCGTAGCCATTGAGCGTTTCGATATTTTGCTGTGCCTGCATCTGCCACAGGTATTCGTTGCCGATACGCCGGGCGGGATCACCTGTGCAGGACTCTTCAGGGCCAAGGATGGCAAAGTTGACGTTTGCCGCCTTGAGGACCTTTGCGACCGATGTCGCGACGCTCTTGTTGCGCTGGTCGAACGAACCCATGCAGCCGACCCAGTAGAGTACGTCGGCATCGGGATTTTCGGCGAGCAGGGGAATGTCCATGCCGGCGGCCCAATTTGCGCGGGTATCGTTGCTGATCTCCCACGGATTGCCGTTGCGCTCAATGTTGTTGAGGACTGAGACGGTCTCCTCCGGAAAATCGGCTTCTTCCATCACAAGGTGGCGACGCATATCGACGATCTTAGGGATGTGCTCGATGGCAACGGGACAAATTTCCATACATGCCATACAGTTTGTGCAGGCCCAAAGCGCATCGGTTGAGATGATGCCGCCGACCATTGGCTCGTGATGGGCCTCGATCTCATCAGGGGTCTTGTCCGCTTTGACACCTGCGATGCCGAGTTTGCTGTACAGAGACTTCTCGCCGAGGATTGCGGGACTCTCGACGAACAATGCTTCTTTGACGCCGAGGATAATTTCTTTCGGGAAGAGTGGCTTGCCCGTATTGCTGGCGGGGCAGACGGTGTTACAGCGCCCGCACTCGGTACAGGCGTAGCCGTCAAGCAGCTGTTTCCATGTGAACTGTTCTGCTTTTGAGACGCCGTAGTCCTCGCGCTCCTCGATATTTTCGAGCAGAGGTAGGGCACCGCGTGGCTTATAGTTGCGGAAGAAGACGTTGAACGGCGTCGCCATCAGGTGCAGGTGTTTGGAGCGAGGTAGATAGACCAGGAAACCAAGCACTGTAGCGATGTGGAGCCACCAGAAGAGGCGGAACCAGATGATATTGGCCTGTGTGCCCTGTCCCGCGAAGAGCGGTCCCAGGAATGCCCCGATAGGTGTCCATGCTGCGCCACTACTTGCTGCATACTCGAAGCCTTCGACCAGCGCAAGGGTGATGACGACGAGGGAGATCAGGCCGAGAATAATGAAGCCGTCCCATGGGCCATGCAGGTTGCTCTGTAGCTGTTTTGGTCTGAAGATGCCGCGTCGGACAGCAAAGACGACGAGCGCGAACAGTACAAAGATCACGAAGAAGTCGAGTACTGACGCGAAGACGCGATTGTCACCGACGAGGGGCAAGGAGCCATTAAAGGCACCAAGAATAAGATTGAGTAGGCCAAATTGAATGACGATAAAGCCCCAGAAGGTGAAGAAGTGTGCAATACCGGGAATAGGATCACGTAGCACGGCACTCTGACCAAGCACGGTCGTAAAGATTTCGCCAAAGCGGTCGTCGATGTGGTCTGTACGGTCCTCGCGTCGCGCCTTTGCCAGCAGTGTTACCAGCATGCTGGCACGAATGCCGAAGAGCACCAGTGCCCCTAGGAAGAGCACCACAAAGAGTATTGTGCCAAATAATCCCCCAGTGGGTGAAATAGCGGGGGGTGTCATGATTAATTACCTCCGTAGTGGTGCCTACATCGCCCTCGCACGAATACGCGAGGGCGATGTAGGCACCACCACCAAATTATGATTTACGTCGCTTCACTTCCTCAGTAAGTTTAGGAAGAATCGTGACAGCATCGCCGACGACGCCGTAGTCGGCTACGGCGAAGATGGGGGCGTGCTCATCTTTGTTAATGGCGACAATATACTTAGAGCCTTTCATGCCCGCGAGGTGCTGAATGGCGCCACTGATGCCAGCGGCGATATACAGCGTTGGCTTGACGGTTTTGCCGGTTTGTCCAACTTGATAGCTGTAGGGGAGCCAGCCGGCGTCGACGATGGCACGTGTGGCGCCCGGGGCACCACCAAGCACGGTTGCTAATTCCTCGACAAAATGGAAGTTCTCAGCTTTACCGAGGCCACGTCCACCGCTGACGATGACCGGGGCATCTTCGAGTGCAGGGCCATCGCTTGCGACCTCGACGCTGTCGACGATCTTAATGGACTGCGACGCGGCGCTAACAGAAGCGTTGATTGTCTCGATTTCAGGAGTCTTGCCCTCAAACTGCTCTACTGTGAAGGCTTTTGGACGTGCCAGAACGATTCCTGTACCGCTGTGGGGATGTGTTGCCGTTACAAGTGTTTCGCCGCCCCATGGAACGATGACTTTAAGGCCATTATCGTCGAAGGTGAGATCAGTGGCATCTGTGATAAGACCCATGTTGTTGCGTACATTGAGTCTTGCCGCGATGTCACGCATGTCATAGGTTGTGGCCATTAGTAGGATTGAGGGTTGGTATTGTTGTAGCAGGTTGCTCAGTGTCTCGACAGCTGGAAGCGTCAGGTAGTTGTCATAGGCGGCATCGGCGTGTACGTACACTTTTTCCGCGCCGTAGGTGCCGAGGGTGGGGGCTACTTCAGCAGCGGCAGCACCGAGCACGACGGCCTCGGCGCGTCCCAGTTTCGCGGCTTTGCTAAGAACTTCTAATGATGAGCGAACGGGTTTGCCGTTATCCAGTTCGATCAGTACCCAGATTGTAGTTGCCATATCTTTTCTCCTCATGCGTACTAAAGCAACTGATAACGCTGCAAGAAGTCAGCGATGTTTTGTGCGGCGTTGCCGTCGTCCTTGACAATTTGACCGGCGGCGCGTGCCTCCACTGTGCCGATTGTCAGGACGCGTTCGCGTGCGCCTGCTTCACCGACCTGTGAGGCGTCGATACCGAGGTCATTGAGGGCAAGCTGCGAAAAGGGCTTTTTCTTGGCGCCCATAATGCCCTTCATGGTTGGGTAGATTGCCTCAAAGGAACCGCTGGCAATGGTGATGACAGCAGGAATGGGGGACTCTACTGTCTTATAGCCAGTTGGGGTTACGCGCTTGATAACGGCTTTTGAGCCTTCGATCTTGACTTCGCGTGCGAAGGTGAGCTGTGGGAGACCAAGAAATTCGGCGATACCTGCCGGCACCATACCGGTATAGCCATCGGTGCTTTCGGTCGAGCAGAAGATAAGCTCTGCACCCTCTTTTTTTAGTACAGCGGACAGTACGCGGGCGGTACCAATCGCGTCCGAGCCGGCGAGTGCGGGGTCTGTTACGAGAATAGCTTTATCGACGCCCATCGCGAGGGCACGGCGCATCGCCTCCTGTGCGGTGGCGGGTCCCATGCAGACGGCGGTGAGGTCGCTATTGCCGATCGTGTCACGCAGTTTGATTGCTGCTGAAATAGTGCTTTCGTCGCCTGGATCAAGCACGAGCGAGACGCCACTGCGCACGAGGCGTTTGGTGTTCGGGTCGAGTTTGCCGACCGTTGTATTGGGATCGGGAACTTGCTTTATGCAAACAAACATCTTCATTGAATATGCACCTCATCATCTTCGTATAGGAAGGACGGTGGGAAGTAAGAGAAACTTCTTAGTTTCTTTGCTAACTTATATTGTATCTAGCGAGGAAAGAGAGTGTCAATGTTGCTGGCTAACGGCTTACTTCTACAGCTAACATTACTGTTTACGATTCATTACCGATATTACCGAATGCGTTGGGGGTAATAAATCAGACCTGTACCAGTCTGACCACATTCATTTCGAAAAGAGGAGCAACTGGTACACGCAAATCATTAGCGTGTACCAGTTGCTTTTCACGTGTTGCTATCTATAACGTTACGCTCGAGCACGAGTGACATAATGTTGTGTTGCGCAACCCAATGTGATAACAAGAAAGAAGATGAAGCCAAAGGTCCAGAATGCACTTTGCATAGGGATTATGCTTATACCACAAAGTAGTGAGAGCAGTACAAATGTAGTGCTTATAATGGAAGCACAAGTATATGTTGTCTTCTGCTGATGCACTTTGATATCCTCCTCAACGTTTAACACCTTATCTACCTAAACAAATACGTAGCGCATATCTTATTGGATTACTATGTAGAGGGCGGAAAGTTTCTTCCTCCATTTTTGCGTTATAATGAGGAGGAGTTGCATAGCTAGAAAGAGCAGTCTGTGGACGAGCAGGACGATTTTGATTTTGAGGTAATAGACCTTGACGAAGAGCACGAACTTAACGTCGAGATCGTCGATTTAACCAACGAGGACCTGACGAACGATAGCGTTGAACAACGTATCTTTGCGACAGGACTTGTACAGCCTAGACACCGTTTTACGCTGCGTCAGCGACGAGTACAACTGGTTATAACGATAAGCACCAGTGCTCTCCTCCTGCTTTTACTGTTAAGCAGTTATGCACCAATGCGAAACCGACTCCTTTCAACGCTTGTTCCCCCTATATCCCGTACGACCTCTAAAGTGGGGTCAGAGGTCGAATTATTTTACTTTGATGCGAATCCGACATGGGGGCAATTCTTTATAGATGGCAAACCAGTAACGCATTTACCCAGGATTGGGAATGCAAACGATGTGCCACTGCGACTCCAGCGGGGACGACATGTACTCAGCTGGAAGGTTGTGCCTTTTGCGCCACAGCAGTGTAGTGTCTCGGTCCCATTTAATGTTCCTACTGATACTTGTCATTTCGACTTGTTTACAGAATATTCAAAGGGGGCATGGATCTTTCGCTTTCCCATGTCGTTAGCGCAACTACCGCGTCCCGCATTTGCTGATCTCGTGGATGTGGTTCAAACGGAGCTTGATATGCATGCTCCTACGGAGACCGTCCTGCCGGGAGAATTTTATGCGGTCAATACAACGGGTGAGTCAACACGACGTGCAACGCAAGCTCTCAAGGCAACGATGCGTTATCAACTCGATGTCATGAATACGTTGGATGGTGTTTGCAGTACTCTGCTTGAGGCAAGTACACCTTGCACATATGATGGACAGGAGTGCTATCTATTTTGTTCTATTCCTCTACTGGCTAACGAAATTCGCGGACAGGAACGTTCGTGGGATGTGTTTGCGGCGGTACAGACATCCTGGGAATACAGGACGCAGGATGGAAAAATCGTCGCTCAAAATCAGCCCGAAATTCTGGGGACAACTGTTGTTTACGATCATCTGGTGCCTCTTCATATTACATGGGATGGGGCAGGATGGCATGCGACGCTCCGCAGCTTGCAGATGGTCCTTCCCAACACACAACAAATGGATGTAGCTTGTAACACGGCATTGAATACCGTCAAGAATGTGCTCGTGCCGACAAATAGTGAGCAAGCACATACCGCGATTGATTGGCAATACATCTCAGGTACAAATCCAGCCGAGGGATGCTTGAGTATTGCGACGCTCAGTTATGGACAAGACGCATCGACACACCCTATTGCTTATTTTTTGCATCGCTTCGGTGTTTTGCTTGCCGTCAACAACGTTGCGCATGAGTACTGGCCTTCGGTTCCGCTTGCTGATGCACACGAGCAGCAGATTGCGACGCGACTATCAATTAGGCAAAATGGTTCTTAAGGAATAGGAGGCGGGAGTGAGGGGTACGGGGTGTGATGGAAGCAACCCCATTCAGGCGGTTTTTTGATGGTGAGGACAAAGGACGTGCTGAAGCGGTCCCTACCTGTTGTATCGTCTATAGAGCAGGGCGATAAGTACGGCGAAGAAGCCGGCGAAGCAGAGGGGAAGTCCAATTTGTGTGCTTCTGGTTGTGGTCCAGAGGAAGATGCCGAGAATTTCCAGTACTAAGCCGCCGACGAAAAGCAGCGTGATGCCAAGATGAGACTGTTCGAAGGTGGTACGCAGTTCTTTGTGCTCGTATGCGGGAGCGGAATGCGCTTCCTGCTCCTCACTCTTTTCCTGTGTGGAGGAGGGCAGTGTGGTATGGGGAGCGTACGTATTTATTGCCTTCTGTAGTTCTTGGTTGAGCAGCTCTATCTTTTCGCGGGATGAGCGAATATATACTTTGCGAAGCCCATCGCTCACCAGCAACTCGCGAAAAAGGGGATCAAACGAGCGTTGATGAAATGTTACTGTTGTGATTGCGGACAAGGGAAATGCGTCGAGAAAGAGCTTTTCGCGTGGGAATTTTGTATATTGGAAACCGAGCAAGCGCTGGTTGGTCACGATGATCTCGCATGTAGTTGAGTGACGATCACTTTCGCCCGTTGGAATGCTATCCCAGATGCCTGGAATAGTTGCAAGTGGTTCTTCGTCTGGTTGTAGGTGGGCGCGCAGACCTTTTATATTGGTAAGAATTTTTTCCGCATTCGGCAAGGGTGTGATATACCTTTCATGTATGTGCTATTGGAATTATAGCATGTTTTTTCGTAGGGACCACGTTTACGGCGTCTGCCTATCCGCGATTTATCACGTATAATTTCCGTCACTACAGTATAGCCAATGAATTGGCTCATCACGGACCCCGTAAACGTGGTCCCTACGAAGCGTTTGGAGAATGTGTGCTAAAGATGAAACGTGGTCTCCACGAAGCGTTTGGAGAATGTGTGCTAAAGATGAAACGTGGTCCCTACAAAGCGTTTGGAGAATGTGTGCTAAAGATGATTAGAGCTGCGTGCATTGAGGATGTGAGGGGGATTGCGCGTGTTCATGTAGATAGTTGGTGTTAATGCTCAATCAGGTGAGTGATGGGTGGTCTGATATCCGTGTATTGTTGGAATAGTTCTGCTTGTCGCATCGTCACACTAAGCCTACAATATTACGTGGTATTAGTAGATAGCCTAAATAATTTGTATTATCGCTTTTCTTACAGAAGGGGAGTAACATGCCTCATCTTATTGCTGCGCGTGCTCAGATGGGCACGTCACTGCTGTTTCACATCATTTTTTCGGTGCTAGGTGTTGGTCTGCCGCTTCTGCTGTGTATTGCGGAAGGGATTGGCATTCGAAAGAAGGACCCGGTGTGGGTCGCTTTGGCACGCCGCTGGTCGCATGCAGCCGCGATTATCTTCGCCATTGGTGCCGTTTCTGGCACGATTGTAGAGTTTGAGCTAGGGTTACTCTGGCCGACGTACATCAACTATACGGGTGCAATTATTGGACCTTTGTTTGCCTTTGAGGGTTTTGCATTTTTCCTTGAGGCCATTTTCTTCGCCATTTATCTCTATGGTTGGGATCGACTGAAGCCGTTTCAGCACTGGCTTTGTTCTTTCCCTATCGTCATTGGTGGCGCGGCCTCGACGTGGTTTATTGTGACCACGAACTCGTGGATGAACACGCCGACGGGGTTCACCTTCAAAGATGGTAGATTGATAAGTATTGATACGATAAGCGCAATCTTCAACCCGAGCGTGCCCTATGAGACGGTGCATATGCTGCTTGGCTGCTATGTAGCTTGTGGTTTTGGTATTGCAGGACTTTATGCCTTTTCGATGCTACGCGGCAAGCGTGATACGTATCGACGGTATGGGTTGATACTTGGCCTTGCAATGGCCTTGATTTCGACACCACTGCAGATTGTTAGCGGCGATTTTAACGCGCGTTATCTTGCGGCGAAGCAGCCTACGAAACTCGCTGCGATGGAGGGCGTGTTCCAAACGGGTACGAATGTTCCGCTTCACATTGGTGGCTTGCCCATTTATGATGCACAAACAGGTAAGGGCACATACTACTTCTCGATTGATATTCCTTCGGGACTAAGCTTGATGGTGGGTCTAAATCCCAACACCCAAATCAGGGGGTTGAATGAAGTTCCGCCAGAGGACCGTCCAAATCCATTACCAATTCACCTTGCGTTTGACGGTATGGTTGGCAGTGGTTTCTACGCGTTTGGTATTGCAGGACTTTTCTGGTTGCTGTACTTCATGCGCAAGCGTCGTATACCGGAGCAAGCTTTGATGTTGTGGGGTATAGTGCTTGCGGGCGTGCTGAGTTTTGTGGCGGTAGAGCTGGGCTGGATTGTGACGGAAGAGGGAAGACAGCCGTGGGCGATCTTTGGCTTCCTGCGTACCGCTCAAGCGGTAACGGCTGCGCCATTCCTCAATATCAGCTTTATAATCTTCGCGCTCATTTATGTGATATTAGCCAGCACTATGATCATTCTACTCCTGCGTCAGGCGCGCAAGCCATTGCCGAAGATGGAGTGGGATGCAGTGGCAAGCGGCCATGCGGAGAGCGACGAAGTGTCGAGCCAGCAAGAGCAAACAGTCGGCGTGTAAACGTCAGAGGGAGTGAGGTCATGGCATTACCATCTCTACCATACATACTGCTCAGTGTGTTATGGTTTGCCCTAATTGTTTACGCAGTGTTTGGAGGAGCCGACTTTGGGGCCGGAATATGGGAGATATTCGTATCCGGCCCAATGGCGAGGGAGCAGCACGGGTTGATTGATAATGCATTAGGACCTGTTTGGGAAGTCAATCATGTCTGGCTTGTGTTCCTTGTTGTCGGTCTCTTCTCAGGTTTTCCAAGCGCGTTCGCGACACTTGTAGCTGTACTGTTCTTTCCTCTCACGCTTGCCCTTATAGGCACTGTTTTGCGAGGCTCTGCGTTCATCTTTCGAACGCATGGAGTGGAGAGAACGGCAAACATCTGGAATCGTGTGTTTAGCGTTTCGAGTATCATCACGCCTTTTTGTCTGGGGGCGGCGGCGGCAACGGTAGCGGAGGGAGACATACAGAATTTTGGACCGAAGGCACCGTCAGATTTAGGCAGTTTGTGGCTTACACCATTCGCGATCACTGTAGGTGTGCTTTCGCTTGCGCTGTGTGCGACAATTGCGGCCATCTTTTTGACGGTTGAGGCGACTAATCAGAACAAGCCTCATCTAGTGTCAATGTTTCGGAGACGTGGATTGATCTCTGGTGCGGTCACAGCTGTTTTGGGTGCGGTAGCATTGTATGAGGCAACGTATGCGGCACCAGTCTTGTGGCAGGGTATGCTTAATCACGCAATTCCACTTGTGATTGCTACAATGCTTATTGGAATAGGAGCAGCGGGCGCGCTCTACTTTGGCTATTACCGCATTTCGCGTGCGTTTATTATTGCAGAGGCAGCATTTATGCTTGGTTCATGGGGTGTTTCGCAGATACCATATATCATCCCACCAAAGCTAACTGTTGATGCCGCCGCAAGCACTCCTAGCACACAACTCTTGATGCTAATCGGTATTATCATTGGTATGATAATCATCATCCCTTCGATACTGCTCTTGTTCTACCTTTTCAAGTATCAGGGTGGTATGGGATTGTTGCAGAAGGGTCCTGCCAGTGAAGAACCAGTTGCTCCTTTGGCGTTGCAACATCATGATGATAAAGCTTCGGCGCGGGCCTAGAGATTTCAAAACTCTTTATTAATATGCGTATATGTGATAAAGCGGCGTTACAAGCAGATGCCAAACATGGGGTCCTATGAAAACCTCTGGTTTTCATAGGACCCCATGTTTGGCATCTGCTGAGTAGCCAGTAGCCGTTCCGTTTGTTGGAGGGATTTGGGGATGTGCTATTGGTGGGCAGCGAGCGGAAGGGCTACTGAGTCGGGAATGACGATAACATCGGTGCCGTAGCGAACGACCTGCGAGGCGGAGAATGAGGGATAGTGGCCTGTGAGCTTGTTGCGTAGTCCACCGGCGAGTTCAAACGCGACGACGTGCAGCTGCGCGGGAGCGCTTGTATCCAGTACAACGTTGCCTACCGAACCGACAACTGTACCGCCCTCACTGAGTACTTTGTAGGAAAGCAGGACGCGACCAAGGGGAAGTGTAGGCAGGAGTGCGTCTTCTTTTTCCTCTAAAAGTTTGCTTTCGTCGGCAAAGGTGATAGCATCGGTGCCGATTGCATTAATGTCCGTTGATTTGAGCGCACGATGACCGAAGACACCTGTTTTTACGTACAGGGCATATATACTATTGGTTCGTGGCTCGAAATAAAAATCTTCGAGTGTGCCGACTTTTTTGCCCGAGTCGATAGTGACAATCGCGATATTTTGTATGTCCGACCAGCGTTTGCCTGTTTCGTTGTTTTGCATGTGAGCTCCTTTACTACTTTCCAAATTTACAACATAGTGTACCTTTACATTCCACAGGACGTGCACCTTGCTTGGTTCTTACACGAGGACGCCATGCATGGGGTTCCTACCTGATGGTATACGACAAGATGTACCTTTACATTCCACAGGACATGCACCTTGCTTGACTCGTGCATGGACGCCATACATGGGGTTTCTCCTAGTTCGTCCATTTTCCTATGAACCGTTTTCGCAGGGACTATGTTGGAGACGATGGATCATCTCAAGCATGTCAGTCGGGCGAAGGGAGAGCCAATGAATTGGCTTTGGACGCCGTCAACGTGGTCTCTACAAAAACGGTCACAGGACTCTTGCCAGTGTACTACAGAGTGGGGTGCAAGAGATAGCTTAAAGGCCCGCCTGTTGTGCATATAATAGTATACACGACAGACGGGCCTTTTATCCTCAATGGGTAATCTTAGCGTGAGGGGCGCAGGAGCTTGTGGAACAGGCCGAAGAGCAAGAAGGTCGGAGGCCACTGACCAACGAAGATGCTCCAGTCGCGTCTGTTGAAGGCAAACAGGGTTGCCGAAATGACGATAGAGCCGAGTGCTGCCCAGTACCAAACTTCCTCAGGAACCTGATCTGTTACACGGAAGTACTGCTCCTGAGCATCTTGTGCATTGTTAGTGATAGCATCAGATGTCTTTGCCATAACGTGTATTGTCCTTTCCAAATCTTTATATACTATAGTAAGTTGTGAGGGATCATACTGTTATTAACATGCCTCATTGAAGTAGAGCGGAAATGCCTCCCTCTAAACATTTTGCCCATTTCAAAGCCTTTGTATCTAGCTTCTGGATAGTACACGAATGAATAGGGAATTTAGTTACAATATGTAACCCCAATTTTTGGAAGTTGCCGTATATACAAATTTGTTTTATATATTTAAAGGGAGGTCGTCATGAAAGAAACTCACATGTCACACGTAACATCTTCACGTACTCGATTTCCGACGTGGAATGCAATTATAAAAACGAGTCGTCCATTTACGCTTACCGCTGCGATGAGTCCAGTATTTGTGGGTACTGCCGTTGCCGCATACGTTGGCACATTTTCGCTTGCGCCATTTTTGTTAACTCTTTTCTCGTGCCTATTTTTACAGATAGGTACAAACTACTTTAATGAATACTTTGACTATCGTTATGGTCTCGATCACGCCGAGTCATTAGGGGCAACAACGGTCATTTTTCGTCATGAAATGACGGCTGGACAGGTGATGGGTGGTGGAATACTCTGCTTTGTCATAGCAGCTTTGCTTGGCTGTATCCTGGCGTTTCTCGTTGGGCCGGTAATTTTTCTGTTTGGTCTTGCAGCGATGGCAATTGCCTACTTCTATAGTGCGGAGCCCTTCAAATTTGCCAGTCGTGGTTTAGGGGACGTGATGGTGTATATCGCGATGGGCTTTCTGATGACGTGGGGATCGTACTTTGTACAGATTCACCAGTGGTCATGGCCTGCCTTTGCTGCAAGCGTGCCAGTTGGCTTTATTGTGGTTGCCATTCTTAATATGAATAATACACGTGATTACCAGGACGATATCGCGGTCAATAAGCGCACACTTCCTGTGCGGTTTGGACAGAAGTTTGGACAACGTTTTCATGCATTTCTGCTGATTGGAAGCTATGTTGCGGTGACACTGTTTGCTCTGGTGCATCTACTACCACTGCTGAGCCTACTTGTATGGCTTACGTTCCCGCTCGCGTTTACCAATGTACGTTCTGTATTACAGGCAACGGACCGTAAGGCATTTGTGATAGGGATCAAGAAGACGGCGCAACTGCATCTGGTGTTTGGTATTGTGTTCTCATTGGCAATTGTGTTGGCGATCTTTGTGAAATTGCCCTTTTAATAGAAAAATCAAACGATGTTGTAGACTAGAGCGTCCGCAAGGGCGCTCTACATGTATGCGAGTTTTGTATTCCATAGGAAAACTTTTGTGGAGAGGCATCATGAAGGCTATTCAGATTGATGGACCAGACTCAATAGAGATGATTGAGGCAGCGGCGCCGGCGTTTAAACCTGATGAGGTGCTGGTGCGTTCTCGTGCTGTAAGCCTTGATGGGAGTGATGTTGACCTGTATCGAGGTACACGACCTGAGGGTTTCTCGCGCTATCCTATCATTCCTGGGCATGCGTGGTCTGGAGAAGTGGTTGCATTTGGGGCGCTCGTCCAGAATATCGAAGTGGGGGATAGAGTCGTTAGTGAGAGCTTGCTCCACTGTGGCAAGTGTCGCGCTTGTAGCAGAAACGAGACCGATCTTTGCGAGCGAGGCTACGATGAGATTGGTTTTACAAAAGCGGGCGGACTAGCCGAGTATGTTGCGGTGCCTGCTTATCTGGTACATGTGCTACCAAGAACTGCACAATTTGACGAGGCAACGCTTTTAGCCTCCTGTGCAACAGTTGCTCACGCTTTTCTTCATGCACGACTGCTGCCGGGGGATACCGTGGCAATTGTTGGCGATGATGTCACAAGTCTGTTTGCAGTGCAGATTGCGCGGTTATTCACACCAGCTTCGATTGTACTGATTGGATTTCGCGAGAATAGACTAGGGTTAGGTCGTACTTTGGGCGCGACCCATACGATAAATGCCAGTCGTGACGATGCACATGTGCTGGTGCGCTCACTTTCACAGGGTAGGGGGGCAGACCTTACGTTTGAGGGTACGGCTCATGCGCAAGCGGCTGTTGAGGCTATGCTGCTGACACGGCGTGGCGGGACTACTTTGTTGACTGGGACGATTGGCTCTAACGCGCTTTTGAGTGTGGAGAGCGATATTTTTGTGCGCAACCAACTGCAGATTACTGGTGTATTTAGCGCGAACATGCCGGCATGGAGTTATGTGCTGCAACTTTACCGATCTGGCTTACTCACGCTTGCTCCTCTTATCTCGGAACACCTTCCTTTGGAGGAGTACCAGGATGCGTATGACGCGCTCACGAGCAGGCAGGGACAGATGTTGGGATTGGTGGTTGATGTTGTGTGAGGGATGGATGTTTGGGATATTTTGTTGAGTGTTTAGAGATGATGATAATGGAATTAAACAAGTTGATTTCGATGTAGGGGTTATAATGTGTTATGTCCTGTGTGGCCTTTTGTGAGGCGCGAGGGCGTAGTGAATTATAGCCCCTACATGTTTTTTATCCTGTTTCTCTTGTTATTGATCGTTTAGACGACGCTGGCGACTTTGTGTTTGTTTGTGGTGCGCTTACGATTTCTCTGCCGCAGAATAGAGCAGATGCGTAGATGTAGCGAGGCTGCGGCTATTGTATGGGGGCAGATAGACTCTCGCTGGTAGACGTAGCAGCCGCACACGAGCTTGTGGGCGCCGATCTCGTTTTGCACACGTACGTCGCGATAGCCACCGAAGAGGTCTTGTATCTTATAATGACCGGGCGAGACGATTTTTGCGGGCAGGGCGAAGCGTTTTCGTGCAGCCCATACGTCCTTTATGGATTGCTCTAAGAGCTTATTTTTTTGCAGGATTTGCTCGTTAGCTTCTTCGAGGCGCTTTTCGACGCCTTTCAATGTATGTGTTGATGTGACAAGCCGTCCAATGACGCGGCGAAAGAGTACTACAAGTACAGCGAGCAGGCTGAGCCACCAGAAGAATTCGATAGTGAGTACGATAAATGGATAGGCGCGGCCAAAGGGGGAAAGAGAGAAGAGAGTCTGAACGAGGACCCAGCCGAGTAAGGCAACCAATGCAGTGATGAAAAAGAGACGGATACGTTTAGAAGAATCTTCTAACTGAGCAAATGGATGCTGAAAAACGTTGTCAGAAGGGGATGAATGTTGCATTATATTTCCTCCACAATCAACTTCCAAATCTACATAACACTTCCGATATGGACAATTAATGATACGATAGTGGGAGGAGAATAGTTGTAAGAATTACGTTAAGAATAGGTATTTTCTCATAAAAACGGCGTGAACGCTGAGAAAATACCTATATATGATTAAAGATGTAGTACGAAGTGAGTACGTTATTCTGGTATCTGTATTACACCGTCTGGGCCGCCGATGAGCGTGCGTTCTGCCATACCAAGGAACAGACCTGTTTCGACGACACCCACAATGCGGTGCATATTCGCGTCTAAGCCAATTGGATCGGAGATGCCGCTGGAGAAGGCACAATCGAGGATGATATTGTTGTTTTCGGTCACGAAGGGTTTGCCGCCGATAACGCGTGTTGTCACAACGGCGCCTAAGGCTTCGAGATGTTTGCGTACGGGTGTTGCTGCAAAGGGAGCCGTCTCGACTGGTACGGGAAATTTTTGACCGAGGTGGCGCACCTGTTTTGTCGCATCAGCGATCACGACAAAACGCCGGGCGGCTGAGGCAAGAACTTTTTCACGCAACAATGCGCCGCCAGCTCCTTTGAGAAGGTTAAGCTGTGTGTCAATCTCGTCTGCGCCATCAATGTAGATGTCGAGCGTGGGATGTGTGTCTAGATCAGTAACGGGAATGCCGAGGTTAGCGGCCAGGTCATGAGATGCGGTAGAAGAGGAGACGGAGCCAACGATTTTGAGTCCCTGCTGTACACGATTAGCGAGTGCATAGATCAAAAAGTTGGAGGTTGAGCCGGTACCAAGTCCAACTACCATGCCATCTTGAACCAGTTTTGCCGCGGCTGTTGCCGCCATTTGTTTCCATGTATCCTGTTCTATATTGTGTGGCATCATTATCGTGTTCCCTCCGAGAGCCATACTATGAGGTTGATATAACCAAATCTTTATATGGAGTATATCACAGAGGAGGCTAGCTACTTGCTATCGCTACGGCATCGTGATACACTCTTGCAAGAAATAGAAGCTCACTGCACAAAGAAGAATCCCATACCCTCATGCGGAGAAAAAGACGCTAGCGGATATGACGAGAGCGATGCACGAATATGTAAGGTAAGTACGATCAGGCGGTATAAATCATGGCTGAACGATGGCGTATTTTTGTGGTTGAGGACGAAGAGAATCTCAACCGGAACATAGTCAGTTCTCTGCGTAAAGATGGTTACACTGTGAATGGCGCGACCAATAGACGAGACGCTATGCAGGCGTTGTGGGCAGAGGTGTATGATATCGTCATCTGTGATCTAAACACGCCGGGGGCTGATGGTTTTGAACTGCTGCAATGGTTACGTGCCTCTCGTCCCAACACACAAGTGCTTCTTGTTGGTGATGCAAACCCAATTTTGCGCACTAGAGCGTTAGAGGGGGGAGCGGTTAGCTATCTGGAGAAGCCACTTGACCTGCATCGTTTAAAGGAAGAGTTGCGGCGTCTCCTGGTTCAAACAGGGTTTTCTATTGACCTAGACTCATTTGACCTGCTTGATGTGATTCAAATTGTCTCGTCCAGTCGTAAGAGTATCGCGCTCCTGATCAGTACGGGTTTAGAGGAGCGAGGCATGCTGTGTTTTCTAAATGGGAACCTTGTGTGGGCTGAATATGGTATGCTGCGAGGCGAGGAGGCATTTTTCGCACTTGCCGCACACAAAAACGGAACGGTGGTACATCAACCGTGGAACCAGCAGGTAACGCCAAATGTGACACAACCATTGTCGCGACTGATCCTACAGGCATTTCAGTATCGCACAAAATTCAACGCACTCCAACACAGTGGAGAGCAGAGGGCGGTCACTGCGCAGACTGCGGTAGAAGAGGATGACACGCCGTTTGCAGTGCTGACAGAGCATGTTCCAGGCACTATACAGGAAGCGTTTCCTGCTCAGGGGAATACTTTCGCTCCGCGCAACACGTCCCTGGATGTAGAGCAGAGGATGCCGGGTCGGAATGGAACGCATGATATGCGTGAACAAGAAAAAGAATGGTGGGAGCAGACTGGTAAGCTATCCAGTATTGGAGGGCGCCCTACTCCCACAAGCGTGCCTGTGACGCCAATTGTGACCCCAATACCTATGGATGGTAATGGAAGTGTCGCAGCGAATGGCCCTAAGAAAACAGCTGAACAGCGCAATGGAGCAACTGGCCATGAAGATACAGCGAGTAGACGGCGGGATTTGCCATCCTGGTTGACGGATCAGCCAACAGCGGCAGAGTTGCCAGTTGTACGTCCATCGTCATCCTCTGTACCTCTGCAAGCTATCGAAACGCCTAGGCCTGTGACGCCTGTCGTTCCACCTGCGGCAGACTGGCAACCAGCACAGGTTCGTCCTCCACGCAGGCTAGCTGAGCAGCGAGTGCGGGAAATGACGGCGCCACAAAAAACGGTGAAGACGGACACACAGGAGCAGAAGGCAGCATCTCCAGAATGGCAGCCTCCTGATGGTGGGGATCAAGCGGAGAGCAATTCAATACAAAGTCAAACAACAGCGCGCAGAATTCGTAACACACACCCGTTACAGCAAATGGGTGAAATGTCCACAAGCAGCAAGACCAATGCTTCTGAGTCGCAAGCTATACTGCGTAAGAGTGGTGGAAAACGACACTATAATTACACCGCGCTCGTCTCTGCATTACAGACGCTTGGCTATTCTATTAACGGCTTTGTTGCCGCCGCCGTTGTAAATATTGATGGGCAACCGATTGCGCAGGTTGCGGTGGAGGACCTGGATATGACGCGGATGTGCAAGCATTTGAGTGCTGTGATGAAAAGTGTCTTCCACTCGCTTGACACATCGGTATGGGGAGAATACGAGGATGTTGTGATTACGAGTGCTGAGCGGTATATACTCTTACGGGCGATCGGGAATGAGAAAAGCGCGTTCCAGGTGCTTGTAACGACGCGAGAAGCCAAGCCAAGTGAAAGTGGAGCAGTGATGGCGAATGTCGAAGGTGCAATCGCAGCTGCACTACGGCAGTAGAAACGATTAGAAGGATAGAAAGAACATGAGCGAGCAGAGGGAGAAAACTCCTCCGACGGAGGAGGAAAAAAGCAATAATCGCTTTTCATTTATTGTAGGAATTATTATAGCGATGGTTATCATCATTGCTTTTGCATTGTTGTTTAACCGATAAGACACACAAGAAGCATACTGCCAGTATATGCATTCTCATGTACTGGCAGTATGCTTCTTGTTTGCCTTATGACTCATTTACTTGTTGTGTTTCAATCAGTTTTTTTAGCCGCTCGAAATCTTTATCCCTTTGTGACATTGCCGAATCTCGCTCTTCTTGTGAGTCGAGACGCTTGCGGGCGGGGGCTTTCATTTGTGGCAGCGGAGGGAGAAGGGGAGCGGTTTGCAGATCGGAGGGGTCGGTTAATAGAGGTGTGTTATCGCTTCCATTGCTGCGTCGTTTGAGGTCATGCAGTTGTTGCTCAACAATTTGCTCCTCTGTAAGTTGTTCCAATTGGGTATCAAGCTTTTGTTTATGTAGAGCGGCCAGTGCACGAGCGCGGGCTTCGGCCTCTAACACGGCATCCTGAGCTTTTGTTGTTTGCTCATTGTCATTGCCTGTTTTGTTCAAGGCATCGAAGACACGCTGCTGCAGCATAGCACTGCGTTTGCGTGCGACAAGTAGCTCGATAGTCGTATCAACTTCGGCTATCTTAGCTTCGAGTTGACGCAGGGCGCCACGCATTGTTGTGACCAACTGTTCTTGCTCTTTTTGTTGTTGCAAATATCGCTGCGCCTGTTTTTTGATGTCGTTGTAGCGTGTTAGTGCGGAGCGTGCTGCGTCATCATTATCATGTTGGATTGCTTGCTCGGCCTTTTTCATCCACAGTTCAGCCTCCGCCATCCGCTCTTTACTGCGCTTTTGCAACTTGTGGCCTTCAGCGATGGCGGTCGCGACCTGTGTTTTGACCTGTACCAGTTGATTGCGCATATCGGTTTGAAGTTGGCGCAAAACTTTTTCCGGGTCTTCTGATTTCTCGACCACGGTATTTAGATTTGCACGTAGTAGTGTAAGCACGCGTTCCAACAAATTCATGGGACACTCCCGGTGGTATAATAACAAACCTCATCTAGCACCGGAGTGGTACCAGATGAATGATCCATTGACTCATTAGAGCTGTACAAAGTGAGCGTTTTGTACAGCTCTCAAGAGATACGCAGGGCTACATACAAATAATGCAGCCCTATCTCGCAATTACTCCTTATCAAGGGATGTAGAGTCGACCGTGCTTACCTTACCATTGATATGGACGCTTTTGGCGCCGTTCCCATTTGCACCATTGCCATTTGCGCTATTGCCGTTTTGGAGATTGGACAGGGCGGGAATGTTGTTCATCAAGTCGCCGATGCGTGTACCGCTGAGCAACTCAAAGAGTGCGGGCACCTGGGCAACCATGTTTACAACATCACCTGTCAAGCGGCTTGCGCCAACACCGTTTCCATCAGAGCCGGAGCCGGTAGAGACGATTGTCACCTTATCGACCTTGCCAAGTGGCTCAGCGATGGCACGAACGATCTCAGGCATGTTTGTGAGGAGCTTATCCAACACAGCGGCTTGATTGTACTCGTGGAAGGCGGCTGCCTTAACCTTCATGGCGTCTGCTTCCGCTTCGCCTTTAGCGCGGATGACCTCAGCTTCGGCGAGACCTCTAGCGCGGATGACCTCGGCTTCGGCGAGACCTCTAGCGCGGTTGGCCTCGGCTTCACCTACACCACGCGCTTTCTCTGCATCTGCTTGTCCCTGCGCCTCTAGTGAGAGACGCTGACGCTCGGCTTCGGCGAAGGTTTCGACGCGTCGGCGTTCGGCTTCGGCGGCCTTTTGCACGGTGGCCTGTAGCTCAAGCTCGCGGCGTTGGATTTCGGCTTGTTGCACTTTAATCTGGGCGGTCTTCTCGACCTCTGTCACCTTGATAGCCTCAGCGATAACTTGCTGCTGAGAGACGTTAGCCTGGATGTCATAGGCTTTGTCGGCAGCGGCCTGTTGGCGTTTGACCTCGCCGTCGAACTCGGCTTTTTTCAAGGAGAGGTTGCGTTGTGACGCGGCCTGAAGTGCCAGAGACTCTGTCTCGGCCTTCACACGCTCCTGATCAGCGCTCGATTTAGCGATAGCAGCTTCACGAGATGCGTTGGCCTGCTGAATTTGGGTATCGCGTGCGGCGATAGCGGCGGCGATGTCTGCGCGCTTGCGGTTTTCGACGATCTGTGGACGACCCATATTGGCGATGTAGTCGTTGCGGTCGCGTACATCTTTAATGGTGAACGAGATGACCTCTAGTCCCATTTTATCCATGTCGGGAGTCACGGTTTTGAGCATCTTGCCGCCTACGTTTTCGGGGTCCTTGACAAGGTCTTCAACGGTCAACTGACCGACGATGCCGC
>CAXTCR010000009.1:0-34705 GCA_964242555.1 uncultured Ktedonobacteraceae bacterium | reverse complement strand
TGCGTACGAAATAGCAAGAAAATTAGCAGAACTTGGCTTGCTTGATGAGCTATGACATTTTCTATGTTTGTCCAGATGTCTAGCTCTCCAATGCAGCACTGAAGAGCTAGTACACTTACTTATCCTGCTCTTTCTCGCGTTTTTGTGCATCCTCGATCAGCCCGACCAAAAGCTGTAGCTTCTTGATGGTGTGTTCGGCGTTGCGTTTGTTGCGCTCGTAGCCATCAGGGGCGAGGAGTTGCGCCCATGTGCGAATGTCGTCCTCGGATATGTCGTACCATTTAGCATCAGCTTGCAGGCGCAGGTAGACGCGCATCTGCGGGTCTTGCTTCTTTTTAACCGGACCGGTAGTCTTGCTTTCACCCGCGCTTTCAGCTTCATCGGCAGCAATGGCTTCGGCAAGTTCACTTGCTGGATGCAGTTCGTTGTAGAGGGCGTCTATATCGGTGGCGCGGAAAAAGGCGTCGCGGCCCACGCCTCTATGCGGCTTGATGCGTCCCTCTTTAATCCACTGATCGAGCATCACACGATCGATGCCGAGGCGTCGCGCTGCTTCTCCAGCATCAACAAAGGCGAAGCGGTTCCCTCCGGGTCTACTTACCATCTGTATCTTCCTCTTGTGTTATGTTGTTTCGATAAAACATCAGCAGCGTACTGCCATAGCGCCGTTCATCGGAGAGCACGAGGCGTGAACATGGGACGGCGACGACATTAGCATGCTCTTTGGGATGGATCTGAATGATGACAAGCCCATCATTGGATACTACGGATGATGCATCGAGCAGGCTCAAGGCACGCGCAGCCATGTCATGGTACTGCGGGGGCGCGACATAGATGATATCGTAAACCCGTCGCCCTGCTCCTTGAGTGAGAAACTTAAAGGCATCGGACTGAAGTGTTTCGGCACGATCAGCAAGCTTTGTGATCTGTAAGTTTTCGCGTACCAGCTTTAGTATCTTCGCGTCCATTTCGATAAATGTCGCATGTGATGCACCCCGGCTCAGCGCCTCAATACCGACACTTCCTGTGCCCGCGAAAAGGTCGAGAAAGCGCGCATCAACCACTTCATCAGCAAGGATATCGAAAAGGGCAGTCTTAACCCGGTCCATAATTGGGCGTGTACCCGTCATTGTTTTCAGCGTTTTGAGCTTGCGGCCCTTCGCCTCACCTGTTACCACGCGCAAAGGCTTCTTCCTCCAATAACATTAGCACGACTTCGGTGTCTGTTATGAAATCATCTTCTTTGGCCCATGAGATCAGCGACTCGACCTGATCGACCTTCAATTTCTTGACCGAGGTAACACCCCAGATACCTTGAATAAGGTCCTGTAACTGCTCTTCGCTGATCTGTCCATCGGTCACATTACTCAATACTTTCAAGCGTGCAGGATTAGCAAGGGCCGCCCCCTGCGACTCACGGAATTTGCTGACCAGATCTTTTGCATGTATGCGCTCGTGAGGCGTTAGCTCGCGTTGTCCGCCCAGTTCGGCCAGTTCGCTTTCGTCGAGTTCAGCGTCATCCTCGATACTTGCCAGCACGTCCTCGAAATCCTCTTCCTCATCAAAGTATGTTGTGCGTCCATTGTTGACGTTTGAGGGTGGAGGAGCCTGTGTCCGGTTGTTTGCATTTACACTGGGTATATCGGGACGTGTCGGAGGGGATTGTTTTGGCGGCGTCGCATTGGATGGTGCTTTACCGGAAGGCGTCTCATTCTTAGTACCGGGTTTGGATGGCTTCTCACTTGGAGTGGCAGCGCTATCGCCTTCGCCGCTCTTTTCCTGGTCGCCATTGGCATCTCCGCCCACTAAACGCTGTAACTGTTCGAGCTTTTCGCGCAGGTTGACGCCGCTCAGCGATTTCAATTTCAGCATCTCCATAGCTTGCGTGGGATTTAAATCAAAACGATCCTTCACTACGCGAATAAACTGTGGAATAGACAGATTTCCACTTACATCGCCCGTTGTCGGCATGCTTACTCCTGCGGGAGGACGTTGCTGTACCTCTTCATTGTTACGTGATACAGGAGCAACTTCGGGACGTTCTTCGCGTACCTCACGTGAGGTCTGTGTGGAGGCGGCAACCTGCGCATTCGTATTGTTTGGTATGGGCATATGTTGTTGTGGTGCTGCTTGCTGTGGACCAGAGGCAGGTCTGGATGTAGCACGAGGTGGTGGTGCAACGGAAGGTTTGGCGATTGGTGTAGGCATGGGAATATTGCCCTGCGTTGGCTGAACGCGCTGCAGCATTTGTGCGATGCGATTCTCAACATGGCCCGTGAGTTGATTCATCCCTTCATCGGCTTCGCGCAACAGTTGCTCACGCTCCTCCTCATCAGCCCCAATCGGCATGGGTATTCCTATTTCAATTGTACGAGTCCTGCCCGCGATGGTAATGCTCGTCGAGTAACGTAGCCAGATGGAGTCGCCTGCTCCTTCCATCATGTTCTTTCTGCCGTCCATAAGTGTCGTCCTACCTTCCTACACATAGCGTTACATGTAACTTACATATTATAGCAAATATCGGCGGAAGCTTATAGGGGGAAAATGGAGACAATTATTAAACGGACGCCCACAAGGGGCTGTCCTACTATATACGTAGTGACATATATAGTAGGGCAGCCCCTTGTGGGTGTCCGTTTGTGTTTTATCTAGGCATTGCTACGCTCTTCTGTTATAATAGTCACGCACATAAACATGGTGGAGGAGTAGAGAGCTATGGCAGAACCGATTCGCGCACTACAGGGCTTCAAGGATATCTTGCCTGAAGAACAACCCTACTGGCGATTTATAGAAGAGACTGCAACACAGGTGGCGCAACTGTACGGTTATCGACGCATCGAGACGCCTTTAATAGAAGAAACCGCCGTTTTTCGCAAAACGGTGGGCGAGGGCACCGATATCGTCGATAGAGAGATGTATAATTTTGACGACAAGCCCGATAAAGAGGGCAATAGCATCAATATTACCGTGCGGCCAGAGGGTACGGCGGGTGTTGTGCGTGCATATCTGGAACATGGCATGTTCAAGCTGCAACAGCCGGTTAAGCTCTATTATCTCAGCGCTCCAATGTTTCGTCACGAGAAACCACAGGCGGGCCGGTACCGCGAACACCACCAGTTTGGATGTGAGGCACTTGGCGAGAGCGATCCAGCCGTTGATGCAGAGATGATTGGTCTGCTCTATCAGATATACACACAACTTGGCCTCAAGCATATTCGCGTCAATATTAATAGTATTGGCGATAGCAATAGCCGACCAAAATACATTGATCTATTGAAAGAATACTACGAACCGTTGCTGGCAACCTGCTGCAACGACTGTAAGGTCCGTTTCCATAAGAATCCGTTGCGCCTGCTAGATTGTAAGGAGCCGCAGGATCAAGAGAAGATAAAGAATGCGCCGAAGATTGTCGACCACCTAGATGATGCCTCGAAAGAGCATTTTGAAGCGGTCAAACGCTATCTGGACCTGTACGGAGTACCTTACGCGCTTGATCCATTGCTAGTTCGTGGCCTCGACTACTACACGCGCACAGTGTTTGAGTTTACCAACGAGAGCAACAAGACGGCCTTGAACGGTGGTGGGCGCTATGATGGTCTCGCTGAGCTTCTAGGGGGTGAGCCAACGCCAGGCATTGGTTTCGGCATGGGCATGGAACGCATTATTCTCGAACTCAAGCGTCAAGAGATCACACCACCTATGGAGCCGCCAACACAAGTATTTGTGGCGTATCTCTCCAGAACGCAAGAACTCAAAGATGCTACTATCGGTCTTGTGGCTGAACTACGACATGCCGGTATCAAAGCGGAGATGGGATATGGAGATCGCAGTTTCAAAGCGCAGATGAAACGTGCCAGCTCTTCGAACGCGGAATACGCTCTTATCTTGGGAGACAATGAGCTTGCCAATGATTTTGTAACGGTCCGTCGCTCCGATGCCGATGCAGTTGAGGTCAAACGCAGCGAGATCGTTGCCTACCTCCTAAGCAAAGGCGGGAAATAATCAAAGGTTCGTGTAAAACAAGTTGCAGGCTAGCGGTGCACACTGCTAGCCTGCAACTTGTTTTACACGAACCTTTGTAGTGGGAGGTTTGAGTTTGTTTTCAACAGGCCAGAAATATGGCAAGTCAGATGGTACACGCCAGCCGAGCGTGCCGTAATATTCGGGAAATTTGCGAAGCAGATTGGATTGATGCGACTCGTGAAGACGTGAGTCACCGAGCCACCATGGAAGCGCAATGACACCATGCACAGCATAATGTTGCATGGTGTTTTGATAGCCCCGGCGTTCCCACTCGATAATCATGCAATTGGTGTATATCTTTAATGCGTCCTCGTAGCCACGCCACATATTCACGGCGGGATGATTGATCCAGCCACCAACATACTCAGCTTTTGTGACCACGTTGAGTATTTGCAGCGCCTCCACGCGCTGCTTGCCGAGACGTTTATCGTCAAGCACTCGTGCAGTATCGTAGAATGAGGCATAGGGTAGGAATGTTTGCATGGAACACGAAACCTTCTTTTAGGGAAACACGTTTCTCCACGTGTGATGGTTGCAGCACATAACATATAGTTATGGATAAAGTATCTATATAACAGACCCAAAATTGCCCTTGACTTTTATTTTCTTCGTTGGGTATACTTATGAAAGTATAGATTTGAGGGCAAATTAACAATCGAATATATGCAGTGATAACTGCTCTCATCAAGAGAGGTGGAGGGTAACGGCCCGATGAAACCCGGCAACCCGCAGGCAACGATGCATGCAGGGTGCAAATTCCGGCGGATACGAGAGTATCGCGCAAGATGAGGGGACAAAGCAAAGAAGCCACCCCTTATCAATAAGGGGTTTTTTGTTGGCTACAAGCTTCCGCATATGTTCGATTTCTACAGCACGTTACAAGTCCAGTGTAAAGAGACGGTGACGAGGACGAGTAAGCGAAACGGGTGGGTACAGAGAGCCGGTGATGATGCGATGCCGGCCCCATACCAGCGTTGAATATGACCTCCGAGTCGCAAGTTGAACACCTACGGGTAAGTAGACATTGCCGTGTAGCTACGTTATGGCTAAGAGTTATGTGTATGGAAAAATGCAGGGAGACTGCACGTGTCTCCTCTACACGTAACCCATCAAGGTTGGTGTCGTGAGGCATCGACAAAATCAGGGTGGTACCGCGAAGACGTTTACCCCTCGCCCCTGCTAGGGTGAGGGTTTTTTTGTACCTTTTTCGTTGCTACCAGTAGTAGTGCAGTTAGAAAGGAGTAAGAAATGATGTTACACAATAGCAGTTGTGTTCAGGTTAGTGCGCCGAGTGCAACTCCTGCTCTTGCTGCGTCCGAAGCATACAACGTTTCAACGTATACATTCGAGGGTCTGACTTTGCAGCATGGGGGTGTGCTGAGTCCTGTAACACTCGCATATGAAACGTGGGGCACGCTCAATGAGGAGGGCAATAATGCAATTCTGGTGACGCATGCACTCACAGGCAACGCACATGCTCATGATGTAGAGCAACCAGACGACCCTAAGGTGGCATGGTGGAATCCCTTGATTGGCCCTGGCCGGTCAATCGATACATCGCGCTACTTCGTCATCTGCTCAAACATCCTGGGTGGTTGCTACGGCAGTACTGGACCATCCTCGCTCAACCCGCGCACGGGCCAGCCGTATGGCATGGACTTTCCGGTCGTCACTATTCGCGATATGGTACATGCGCAACGTCGCCTGCTGGAGCATCTTGGGGTACGGCAACTAGCGATGGTCGCGGGAGGCTCCATTGGTGGGCTACAGGCACTAGAGTGGGCCGTCACCTATCCCGACCTTGTACGTAAGGCAGCAGTGATCGCGGCAACACCAGCCCTCACCGCGCAAGCTATCGCCTTTAGCGAGGTCGAACGACAGGCAATCATGGCAGACCCACGCTGGCAAGGTGGCAACTATGCGCATGGGCAGGGACCGACGACGGGACTCGCCATCGCACGTATGCTGGCAATGATTACGTACCAGAGCGAGGAGAGCATGGAGTTACGCTTTGGACGGCAACCTGCACGCCAGCTTCACATTCCTTCACCAACCCATGCCGCCGATATCGGGAGGCGCTTTGATGTCGAAGGCTACTTGTACTATCAAGGAGCATCACTAGCACAGCGTTTTGACGCCAATAGTTATCTCTACATTAGTCGTGCAATGGACCTGTATGATGTAAGCGAGGGCTATCCCTCAATAGAGTCTGCATTGAGTCGCTTGCAGAGCAAAGCGCTCTTTGTGGGCATTCGTTCGGATTTCTTGTTTCCTGCCGCGAATGTGCGTTGGCTTTCGGAGAAAGTTCAGGCACTTGGCGGTGACGCAACATATGTTGAACTAGATTCGCCACATGGTCATGACGCCTTCCTCAAGGAATGGGGTCAGATGGCCGACGCGTTTTCCAGAGTTTTCTAAGGGAGTTTTTCTCATGGCATTGAATAGCAATCGCAGTTATGGTTTTGAAACACTTTCGTTACATGCTGGTCAAGAGACGGCAGATAGCGCAACGGGAGCGCGTGCCGTTCCAATTTATCAGACGACCTCGTATGTCTTTGACAGCCCGGAACACGCGGCGAATCTCTTCGCGTTGAAACAATTTGGCAATATCTACACCCGTATCATGAACCCCACACAGGATGCATTCGAGCGCCGCATCGCCGCACTTGAGGGAGGTGTTGGCGCACTGGCAGCCTCATCGGGTCAGGCGGCGGAGACGATGGCCATTCTCAACATTGCCGAGGCGGGTGATGAGATCATTTCGTCGGGCAGCCTCTATGGTGGAACCTATAACCTCTTTCACTACACATTGCCGAAACTTGGCGTCAAGGTCCACTTCGTCGATAGTCGCAATCCCGAAAACATCCGTCCGCTTGTCAATGAGCATACAAAAGCAGTATATGCCGAGACGCTTGGCAATCCACGCCTCGACACGCTTGATATTCAGGCAACCGCGGATGTCGCGCACGAATACGGCCTACCGCTCATCATTGATAACACGCTGCCTTCGCCCTATCTAGTACAGCCATTGAAGCATGGTGCGGACATCGTGGTGCATTCAGCAACCAAGTTTATTGGCGGACATGGCACCTCGATTGGTGGCGTCATCGTCGATGGAGGCAAGTTCGACTGGGGCGCGAGTGGTCGCTTCAAGTCCCTAACAGAGCCAGACCCATCGTATCATGGCCTGCGTTACGTCGATGCGCTTGGTCCAATCGCCTATATCATCAAGGCGCGTGTACAACTGCTGCGCGACCTTGGAGCAGCCATCACACCGTTCAACTCCTGGCTCTTTCTGCAGGGTTTAGAGACCCTACCTCTTCGCATGGAGCGTCATAGCCAGAACGCGCAGAAGATCGCGGAGTTCCTTGAGGGTCATCCGTCCGTGGAGTGGGTGCAGTATCCGGGTCTCCAGAGCCATCCGCAGCATGAGATCGCCAAGAAATACTTCACGCATGGCCTGTACGGTGCGATTATCGGCTTTGGCATTAAGGGCGGCTTAGAGGCTGGCAAGCAGTTAATTCGTCACATCGAACTCTTCTCGCACCTTGCGAACGTGGGCGATGCCAAGTCGCTCATCATTCACCCAGCCAGCACCACGCACTCGCAATTGGTGCCGGAGGAGCAGTTCGAGACAGGAGTCACGCCCGACTTTATCCGTCTCTCCGTAGGTTTGGAAACCGTCGACGACCTGATCGACGACCTCGATCAAGGCTTGAAGGCGGCGGTCGCTAGCGCGAGTGAGCCAGCAAACGCGTAGTATAGACATAGGGATCAATCCGTCCTTTAGATCGTCATCGTTTTTCGTAGGGACCACGTTGAGGGCGTCCGCTAGCGATTTATCGCATATGTGGTTCAGCAACGTATAGCCAATGAATTGGCCTACGCGGACGCCGTCAACGTGGTCCCTACGAAAACCTTTTCACAAAAAACAAGATGTTGGAGCAGAATATCATGGAGCGAGCAGTTAGCGTGTTGAAGTTTGGTGGCACATCGGTCGGCAGTGGTGAGCGCATTCGTCAGGTGGCGAAGATTATTACGCGCACACTGCACAATACCGATGAGGCGTTTCCGGTCGTGGTTGTCTCGGCGATGTCGGGAATTACCGATCTGCTGTTAAGCATCGCTCGTCATACGTGCCTCGGCGCATATGAGGAGAGCGAGATCGAGTTTGCTACGCTACGCCACAAACACCTGGAAGCAGCTGAGAAGATCGTGCGCCATACGGAACAGCTACCACAGCTGCAACACGATCTCGAAGAGGCTTTAAGCTCGCTTAGCCATGATATCGCTCTGTTGCGCGAAGCAGCCGAGTCGGGACAAGAAACATTTTTACGTACGGCCTCCGTCGCGTCATGGGGCGAACGACTCTCGATTCTCTTAGTTGCTGCAGCGGTCAACGAATATGGCGTTGAGGCGCAACCTGTACGCGACGCGGTAATTGTTACCAGCCATCCACAAGCCGATAGTACACAGCCGTTTGGGGTCGTGGTTGGTGCCGACCCGCTGCCAGAAGAGACGCGCGGCAACGCCCAGGCGTTTATTCACCCGCTTGTAGAGCGAGGCATCGTGCCAATCGCGGCAGGCTTTATTGGTCGCACCATCACAGGCTATGTGACCACACTTGGACGCAACGGTTCCGATTATTCCGCAACTGTTATTGGTGCTGCTCTGGATTGTGTAGAAGTCACGATTTATACCGATGTAGACGGCGTTTTGACGGCAGACCCACGTCTGGTCGCCAATGCCCGCCTGCTCACTCACCTTTCTTACGCGGAGGCAGCCCGTCTCTCCTGGTTTGGTGCGAAGGTACTCCACCCTCGCACGCTCATTCCAATCGCTGCCCGTAACATCCCTGTACGCGTACGCAACACGTTCCGCCCACATATAAAAGGTACCGTTGTTGGACCAGTAAGCAAGGCGCAAAGCGGCGCTTCGGCGATTACCATTCGGCGCAATCTGGCCCTTGTCACGGTTGAAAGCACCGATTTGTTTGGTGCGCCCGAGAACGCTGGTCAGGTCTTCGCGCTTGCCGCACGCGCTGGTGCTGCGCCCGTTGCCATCTGCTCCTCATCAGGACATCACCTCTCGTTTGTTGTCGAGGAAAAGGCGCTAGAGTCCGTGGTAGAACTGTTACAGCACGATATGAAAACTGGGGACTGGCGTGTTCGTAGCCGTAGAGGGCTTGCTGCATGCGCCTGCATCGGCTCCGGCTTTATCGTTGACCCAATGAGTCCAGCACGAGCCATCAGTGCTCTTGCACGCGAGCACATTCCTGTTATCACTCAAGGGGCCTCTGAGCTTGGTATCACACTGATTGTAGAGGATAAGGATAGCCAGAGTGCTCTACGTTGCCTGCACCGAGATCTCATTGCGCCAGTTATTCCGTTGGTACGTCACACGGTGCCGGGTGAAAAGCGACGTGAGATTGTAAGGTAATAAGATACACAACTTACTGTAGGAGAGACTATATGAAAAACGGGCAACGTATTCCTGTTGGTGTTCTCGGCGCGACGGGTATGGTAGGACAGCGCTTTATCCAGTTGTTGCAGGGACATCCGTGGTTCGAATTGGTCGCAGTCGCAGCATCTGAGCAACATGGTGGTCGTCCATATGCAGAGTCGACGCGCTGGCGCTTGCCCGATAGCGAGATGCCTGCTGCGGTTGCATCGCTGCCAGTGGTTGCCTGTCGTCCCGAAGCATTGCCAGATGTCAAAATTGTGTTTTCGGCTCTGCCGGGAGGCGAGGAGACGAATACAGCAGAATTAGCTTTTGCGCGGGCTGGTGTCGCCGTTTTTAGTAACGCGAAGAATTTTCGTATGGCTCCCGATGTGCCCTTACTGATACCAGAGGTCAACGCAGACTCAATCGCGGCAATTGGACAGCAGCGTAAACAGCGTAATTGGTCGGGGTGTATCGTCACCAACGCGAACTGTTCCGCAACTCCTCTTGTGATGGTACTGAAACCGTTACAGCTGCAATTTGGCGTGAGCAAGGTAATTGTGACAACGATGCAGTCCATTTCTGGCGCGGGCTATCCTGGTCTGTCAGCCTACGACATGCTCGATAACGTCGTACCCTACATTGGTGGCGAAGAGGAGAAAATGGAGAGCGAGTCGCTCAAGATGCTGGGCGAGTGGCGTGAGGGGCAGGGTTTTGTGGATGCACCGATGGTTGTCAGCGCACAGTGCAATCGTGTCTCAACGCGTGAGGGGCATCTCGAATGTGCCAGCATCCAGCTCGAACGCGATGCCTCAGCTGAAGAGATTATCAACGCATGGAATAGCTATGAACCAGAACCCCAACGCCTCAAACTGCCGTCAGCTCCAGCACACCCTCTGGTCTACCGTACGGAGATCGACCGGCCACAAACACTACGCGATAGAGATGCGGGCAATGGAATGACCACAACACTTGGGAGATTGAGACGTTGCCCAATATTGAGCTACAAATTTGTGATGTTGGCGCATAATACTATTCGTGGCGCGGCTGGCGGTTCGCTGCTCAATGCTGAATTATGTGTCGCAAAGGGCGTCATATAACGGTATCGTCTGTATCATGAGCGACGTACGCCCATGATGCAGACGACAATATCATTTTGCCTGCCACGTTCCGGTTTCGCCCGTGTTTGTTACAGTATAATTACCACTGAGTGAACCATTATCCCCTACCGTGCCAATGCAACGAATTGTGGATACGCCTGAATTATCATTTGGCGTGATGGTAAACTGAATTGATTTATTCGTACTGACAGTTCCCTTGAATGGACCACTTCCTGCAAGTGGCGCGGCTATACCTGCATTACCACTGATATTACCTTGTGCATCCTCAACCACATTTGTCAGCGTGAACGTACTTGTGATATTCACAGTATTGTTATGTACATTTCCCGCATATGCAGCTGCAAGCATAGGATAGGTTGGAGTGCTTGTAGACTTTACATTAGTGGTCGTGCTGTTGCCTATTATGGACACGCCTGCCACAACAATACCTATGACAAGTACGAGAGCAATAACAATACCTGCTATAAGTAAGGGTTTGGCGCCTCTCTTCTTTTGCGGTGCTTGTTGTGTATATGGATCCAAAGAATATGCTGGCACTGTAGGAGCAACTGATGGAACAGTGCCATACTGAGTTGGAGGCGGGGGCGGAGCAATTGGTGCATAATTTTGTACAACAGTGTTACTTGTGGTTTGAGATACATTCTTTACAAGAACTGCACCACATTGTACACAATTTGACATTTGTGGATCGTTAGGTGCTCCGCAGTTTAGGCAATAGATAGTGGCTGATTGCATGAGAGAAGTTCTGTTTCTGGTTGAATAGCAACTTGTACGTTCTACTCATTAGAACGCTTAAACGTACTATCTAATAACGTGCATTGTTACTCTTTTTCCCGTTTTTATCATTTTCCTGATCTCGAAAAGAGATGCAAGCAGCATAGCGAAACAAGCCCACTAAGCTGCTTGCATAAACCCAGACCTACTTTAACGCTGCAATCAAATCCGGTAGCAACTTCTCAGCGTTCGGGGTGCCGAGGCCAGAGCTAGCGTCCCAGCCTTGCACAGCAGGGGCACCTTGTACGCCAGCATAAGAGTTGCTGCCGGTGGTGATGTCGTGGAAGTCCTGGTTGTAGTTGCTCGATAGCGCTACTTTGTAGAGGCCGGGATTGATGAAGCCCAGCGAGTGACCAGCCATCTGATTTGCGTCGGCGATAATGCCAGCCCAGAGGGGTGTGCTTGCGCTTGTGCCGCCGATCATCTGCCAGTTGTCGGAGACATAGTAGGCCATAGCGGTGCTGGGGTCAGCCGCCGCAGATACATCGGGAACGCCTCTTCGATTATTTAGCAGACTTTGTACGGACGAGGGAAGCGTTTGTTGATAGGAAGGTTCCTTAAAGAATTTGCTGTATCCCCCACCGCCCGCGCCACTTGTATCCCAAACGGTTTCGGTTGTCGTTGTGCCCGAACGCGTGAGTGATGTGCCACCAACGCTTGTTACCCATGGGTTATCGTTGGCAAAACTGGTTGTTGGCGTTTTCGCAAGAACTCTCCCGTCCTGATCGGTGAAATCAGTCGCGCCATGATCGCCCGAAGCTGCCAGGAACGTAATGCCCTGCTGGGTCGTGGCCTGCTGGAAGAGCGCGTCCCACTTCTGTATCTCTTGCTGTCCAGAGGCATCTTGCAAGGTCGCCTCGGATGCTCCCCAGCTATTCGAGAAGATCGTACCAAGATGATGATCTAGCGCATATTGTGTCAACTGGCGAAACTCGGGTAAACCAACAGTTCCCTCGGTTTCTGCTACAGGACTGACCATGACCACGATATTTGCATCTGGTGCCATCGCGTGAATCATCTCAACATCCAGTGTTGTCTCACCCACCCACCCTGGCTTATCACCGTTCGGGTCGTATTCCTTTTCATTAAGTGGCGAGATCACCTGCACATTGACGTGCGGGAGTCCAAATTGTTTGCTAAAGGTGTCAACGTCCGTTTGCAGTGTGGGACTACCAAACGAGACGATATCTATGACCGTCTGTCCTTTGCCCGTAAATCCCTTTTGTATGAGCGGCTCTACGCCATAGGCCACTCGCATAGCATGAGGAGTGAAGCAGTTAGGGGCTTGGTTCAATGGAGCAGGGCACGTATCAGCAAGTGTACTTGTGCGTGCGCCGGATCCCGACGTTGGGCTAGAGCTACGCGTAGCCGTCGAATTTGCCTGTGTACCGCCTGTATTACTTATGGAGGTACAAGCTGCGAGTAGTAAGCATACTGTCAACAAAGAAAAGAGACGCTTTGAGATATGTCTCGTCATGGGTACTCCTGTGTCATGATGGTATGATGTATTCCGCGTCCATGATTATAACATGCCTTGAACTATCTTGATACATTTCTATAGGTAAATTTATGCTGTGTATCGTTTGTATACAGGCGAACCTTCAAAGGGTTTAAACAACGATTACGTTGGAACATAACGCGAAGACATTCGTATTTAAAAAGGCTTCTACTGAAGTATGCTAGAAATATGGCAACAGGTGTGTAGACAGAGTAAAACTCCTCGTTGTTACTCCACATGTTTGAAGAGGCTACGCGAGAAGGCGTACAGGTTCGTTTCTATAAGGTAATGTAAACGCATATATGAAAGGGACAATGCGATGATACCATCTTCACAATACGATCCTCTCATTTCGATCCAGCAACAGGATGTACTTGCACAATTGGGTGAAAATGCATTGTTGGGCAACTGGTTTGTGTTCCTCAAGGCCGGTGCTTTAGCCAAGCAGGGGGACAGCACTTCACCGCAAATTCTGTTTCGTGGCAAGAACAAACTGACCTTGCCAGGAGTGGAGATTGCGCCTAAGCCCCTACCAAGCTGTACGCTTGCCTCGCTCACAAGCGACAAAGCATTATATCGTGCCAGTCGTGATACGGTACGTCTGCTGGTTGCCTCTCCTACCGAAGCGAACAAAGAGATAACGCTGAGCGTTGCGACTAATGGCACAGTCTATGGTCAATATCCCCTTCTGCTCGACGAGTTTGGTCTTTGCCTCTACCCACTGCGCGACCTACCAGAGGGACAGTACGAGGCGACACTCGTCAATAACCCTGCTGATGTGTGTCGTTTTGAGGTCGCGGAGTATCGTTTAGCCGCCCTCAATGCTGAACTGGTGGAGCAAGAATTGCAGGGCGAAGTCTTGCACTACACGCTCTCGGTTACGAGCTTTGGCGAACCCTATCGAGGTCAGGTAAAGATTGAGTTACAGGAGTTGGGACAACGTGTCGGACAACGTATAAGTCTGCAATGTGATGCAGAGGGGCAATGTCATAGTACAGCAACTCTGACGGGGGAAGGTCCCTATACATTGAATGTTATCGCTGGCGAACGCACAGCAACGGTAGCATTGAGAGGCTCTGAGCAAGAACGACGCGATACACAGACGATAAGCGAATTGGGTGAGTTACGCGTATTGAGTTTGATGCCACTACCGCAAGCGAACGAGTGGCGTGGGATGTATATCGCACGCGGAGGAGTCAATACAGAGCCGTTCCTGGTGCGAAACGTGATCGGTAACGCGATAGAAATTATCCCACGAGCGGATGTGGAAGCACTGCGCGTTGTGGTTGTAAATCCGGTGCGTGGAACGAGTGGTGAGAAGTACTATGAGCAACTAAAGACGGATCAGGGTATTCAGATTCCTGTCCCTCCACCCTATGGCATCGTCTTACTTGGTGCATTTATAGATGGGCAAGCGTGGGAGGGTTGGAGCACTGTTATGCGGCCCTCAGAACTCCAGATGGAATGCGCTGCTCCTCACAAGGCAAAGCCCGGCTCAACGGTTAAGGTATCGCTTAAAACCGGCATCTCAGATCGTACAATTCCAGTGCAGGTGATTGTAAAAGATGCTCGCCTGATTGTGCAGAGCGACCCACAGGTTGAATTTGCCGCACGCATCAAGGCGAATATCAGCGAGTGGCAACGGCAAACAACAACTGGTGAGGTCAAACGTCAGCTAGCACAGGTAAACGCGTTCCCTTTCATGGTACGACGTGCGATGATGGCTTCCTCTACTACGTCTGGAGTCATGCCAATGCTGGCTGCAGCATCTGCTCCAATGGTTGATTACGCTATGCCTGCTCCTGCAGGGGCTATTGCGATGGCAATGCAACAGACAGCGAACGAAGAACTGACGAGGGTTCGAGTATCCTTTCCAGAGGTCGTACATAACAGCATTGTCAAAGTCCAGGGGGAGGCGAGCGTCGAGGTAAAGCTGGGCGATAGTATGACGCGCTATACTATCGAGGCATTCGCGCTTTCACCAGAAACGCTGGACTGGCAACGGGTCGAGACGACGCTTGAGGCAACACAAGAGGTATACGGCGAGCTAACGGTCTCTCCTTTCGTCTTTCTGGGCGATCCTGTAATGGGACGGCTGGATGTGGGAGCGGCATCGGGTACAGCGCTTGTCGAGGTACAACACAATGGCAAGGCGGTTGCACTGTTTGACGATAAGGGGAATCCAATCGCGTCCACAATGTCCATTACCTCTGGTTCGACGCTCCATTTTCCAGTAAGTCCTGGTACGATTACAGCGATTGTACGTGATGCGCAAAGCGGCGTAAGCGATGTCAGCGAACGCTATGTTACAGAGCCGGGAAAACTGCGCCATATTGTGCGTACACTGCGCCTGCTTACTCCAGGTCAGACAATGACGCTACAAGATACCCATGCGGTAGAACTCCGTCCAATGCCCGGCCTTGAGCGTCCATTTCAGGTCTTTGTCGAGGCGGCCTCGCTTTATCCCTTTGGCTGTGTGGAGCAGACCTCGACAAAGCTGTTTGCGATGTACGTAGGATATGTTACAAACAAGCAGGATGAACAAAGGGCGAACGAGTATGAAGCCGCTCTAGGAGCATGGCACAAACGACTCGTAAGCATGTATCTACCACATAATGGCTTTTGTCTCTACCCGCCAGAAGGAGGTGTACGGGGCAAGCCAGATACACACTATGGACCACAGGCGGTTAAGCGGTTACTCTACCTGCCAGCACCAGAACAGGCTGATGTGACTTCAGTGCCAATTCGTGCGATGCTGGGTGAGATACGGGAGATGGCTATCGATGCCGCACGCTACTATAAGCTTGAGAGTCCTCCTCGTACAGTGACGAATTGTTACGATGCCTATCGCGTTTATACCTCATCTGCTGTAACACAAGAACAGAGAGATGGGGCCGTGGCATTTGTCCGTTCACGTCTAAAAGAATACAATGGCGCGGTGACTGTGGCTCTTCCCGAAGGAAACGCGCTGCTTCATGTCTTTGGTCGAGGGGTAGCAGAACGCCAGGAGTCGGCATACGCGGCGGCAGTACTACTCAAAACTGGCGAGCACGCGGACCTTGCACTCGCGCTTGCCGCCACAAATACTATTACAAGCCAAATAAATGAAGAGGGGCGTTTGTATAGTACAGTAGACACTGCCGCAGGTCTCGCACTCATGATGGCGCTCAAGGATGCAGGCATCGTCGCGAATAATAGCAATGGACGAGTGGGAATCAATGGTCAGGAGATGACACTTTCGGACGCCCTGAACTACCGCGACATAGTGACAGCCATTCACTGTGTGCAGGGCGTGGTAATGGCGCAAATCACATCCGAAATTGTTGAGGATTGGAGTGCGTTTAAACGACAATTAGCGGTTGAGGTGCGTTTAGAAAGAAAAGGGCATACTCAGTCACAATTCACGGTTGGCGACGAACTTCATCTGGTCATTCGGGTTCGCCAATACGAGCCAGGACTGTTGGCACACGTGTGCCTGCCTGATGCCCTTGCACGTATCGTTGGCGGTGGACAGGTCAAACGCTTTAGTCTTGATTTTTGTGGCAAGAACGAGTTGCGTGTCCCACTTGCGGCAATTAGTTCCACCCAAAGTATACAGGACAAAAGAGCGACGAGCCAGCACTGGGCGGTAATTGTGCGAAATATGTTCAAAGAAGAGCAGGTAGGCAATCCGGGGTTGTTAGAAGTTGTGGTAAAGGACCATTAGCGGTCTGTAGAGCGGAGAGCATGACAGGAATTTTCCTGTTATGCCTCCTCTGCGCAAAATGTAGTTGTAATCGTAGGTAATAGTCCTAAAGTCCTACGCCCAGCCTGGAATACTTGACCTATTTGGTATTGGGAAGTAAAGTCATTGCTAGAGCGGCGTGAGGGTTGGTCAGGGTGGAGATCCCCTATTGTCTTAGAACGAGTTTGAAGGAAACGTGTAGTATGTCGTCTATGGATAAGCGTCAAGGTAGTGTGCTCAAAGAACCATCAAAAAGCGGACCACTGACTCAAGTACCCGGGATGGTGAATGAACTATCGCCTGTTGAGCAGTTGTCTTTTCCAGAACCACCAACAGTCCCGCAATTACCTTTTCCAGAGTCGAGCAGTATTTCAAATATAATTGCACAAGCTTCTCCAGTCACTGAGTCTACACCTTTTACATCTTCTATTTTAGAGAAGTCACCACTAACAACACAGCAGCTCTCGGGTGGCACTAGAACAACACCGTTGCCCCCACCATCTGCAACACGGATACTGCCAGAGGTAACGCGAGCATTGCCAGAATTACAAACAGGGACACTGCCATTACTTAGTGGCACGACCCGATCGCTTCGGCAACCGACGGTTATTCGAGCCACAGGGAAGAAGAGTTCCGGCACCATGCGCCCACCACAGGGCCGTCGTATGGTTGTTCATGTAGCGGTAACGGTGCTGCTTGCCTTTATCGTGCTTGGAAGCCTTATCATGGTCGTTCCCACGGGTACCGAGGGGAAGGGCTACAACGTATTTTCGCCAATTGTCAAATATTTTTCTAATAAGAGCGACAACAACGTTTTATTGGCACAGCAAGCGGCTACAGCGACAGCGGTTACTCAAGACGGCTTTGATCCTGGCAGTGGTCAAACCTATGCTGGTGTGCCAACTGCACCACCGAGTACTGGTGGAACAGGTATAGGTGGTAATGGCGACCACTTCTTTTATGGTCAATGCACCTTCTGGGCCGCGTTGCGCTATCACCAGTTAACGGGCCTATGGGTTCCGTGGCTTGGCAACGCTGGTGACTGGGCATACAATGCCCCTGGCTTTGGTTGGCATGTGGGTTATACGCCACGTGTTGGGAGCATTATTGTACTGGCTCCGGGTGTAGAAGGTGCAGGTCCTTATGGACATGTTGCTATTGTGGAGAGCGTCAACCCTGACGGCAGTGTTTATACTTCGAACTATAACTGGGCGCAGGATGGTGGTGGATTTGCGATCTTGAGCTACCATACCTTTTATCCTGGTTACGGCGTCACCTTTGTATGGTCATAAATTAACAACGAACAAGCATGCATATGTTGCCTTGTAACATATGCATGCTTGTTCATTTCATCAAGATTTCCACTGTTCGAGCAAGAAACGATAATGCTCTATCATGACCTGATGTCTCATACGCTCCTCGTACGTGCCCTGTTGTATGTGTTCCTGGTGATAGGATAGCAGTGCCTCAGCACCTGCAACAGCTTTGGAAGAGACGCGCATCCTACGAACATAGGAATGCGCAACAGGCTGCCATGCTGGATTACCACGCCAATTAATGTAGGGACAGTTGCGGCACTTATTAGCACAGCAGTAGCCACGTCGAGTCAAAAAGCCGCGTGTTGCCATATATAGACCATCAGGAGTAACCTCCCAATCGTTTTCCTCTTCGTTTACAGACTGATCCATGTATGCTCCAAATACGTAGTTCTGCACCGTTATACTATTGGCATATGCTCTATGTGCACGTTTTCGTCGCGTGAGGTCTGGCGCAGTTCGATGCGACGCATCGCGACCCCGATACGGCGAATACCCTCTTCGATATGCGCGAGTTCCGGTGAGGCAAAACTCAGACGAATGTACTGGTGTCCGCCGCCATCGACGTGAAATGGTTCGCCGATAACAAACGCAACATGTTCGGATGCGGCCTCGCGCAAGAGCGTACGTGCACGCATACCATTTGGTAAGCGGCACCACACATGAAAGCCCCCAGTAGGACGACTGACCCGGAAACCGGGGGGCCAATACGTAGCGATGGCCTGCAGCATACAATCCCTTTTTTGTTGGTACTGCACTCGCAGCATGCGCACATGCTCATCCATAAAGCTGCTTTGCAGCAGTTCAGCAACGGCCCACTGGCACAATGCGTTAGTATTGAGGTCAAAGACTTGCTTATGCAGTGACAGGCGTTCAATCATCGTAGGTGGGGCAACAAGCCATGCAACGCGTAGACCGGGAGCGAGGACTTTTGAGTAGGTGCCGAGGTAGAGGACCTGTTCGTATCTATCTATCGCCTTGAGCGGTTGTTGCTCTTTGCCATCAAAGAAAATTTCGCCGTATGCATCGTCCTCGAGAATAGGTATCTGATAGCGTCTGGCAATCTGCAGGAGGCGTTTCCTGCGCTCTTGAGACAGGACAACGCCTGTAGGATTGTGGAATGTCGGTGAGGTATAGATAAAGCGCGGTTGGCGGCGTGCAAGGATAGATTCGAGCAGGTCGATGCGCATGCCGTCATTGTCCATCGGCACGCCGATTACTCGAGCGCCCAACGCCCGAAATGTATTGATTGCGCCAAGATATGTTGGAACCTCCACGATTACCTCATCTCCGGGATGGAGTAAGAAGCGGCTGATCAAGCCAATCCCCTGTGTCGAACCCGACAAAATTAGCACATGTTGCACATCGATTGCAACGCCACGCATACGCATACGCGCCGCAATAGCACGTCGCAAACTTTGTAGTCCCTCGACAGGACAATAGCCAAGCGCGCTTTGACGCTCAAGCAGGAGACGATCAGAAAAGAGCGCAGCGAGCCGTTCGGCAGGAAGCGCGTCTAAAGCGGGTGTACCTCCAGCCAGCGAAATAACCTCCTTACGTTCTCCCATCGCGGTGATTTCGCTTAACACACGAGCATCAGGTCCCAGTATAGCGTCCTCGCCTTCTGCAAGACCAAAGAGCCAGGAGGGTGTATCGCTTGCAAATGGTTCTCCTGGCTCTGGTGCATAACTTCGCCTTACAATGGTGCCACGGCCCACATGTCCTTCAATCAAGCCCTCACTAGAAAGTTCGTTATATGCATTCATCACCGTCGTACGGTTCACTCCTAGCTCACGCGCAAAGGCACGCTCTGTTGGTAGGCGTGTACCTTCCACCAATTCACCTGAAAGGATAGCTTCCCGTAGTGCCTGGCATATCTGCTGGTACAATGGGACGCCTTTTGCGCGCTCCAGCTTGACCAAAGCCGCTATTGGTGTTGTAAATAGTGGAAGAGACGATTTAGAATTGGCTGTATTGCGCACCATGTTTTCCTCCTAATTGGATCATACCAATTAGTGTATCTGATATAAGGCAGAGTAAACAAGTGCCAATAACATACTCATGAATAGGCCAATAATTGTCAAGGAGAGCAAGAGAAGGTATGACGACAACGATTACACAACGAATTGAACAGATACGCAACGACCGGACCCACGGCTCGCGCTGGCTTGTACGCGAGGCACTGCTGCTTCTACGCGACTTTGCACGTACACCCGACGAGTCAAAGAACGGGCAAACCTTGTATGAGGTTGGTCGTACGCTTGCACAGGCACGCCCCTCTATGGCGGCACTAGCAAGCGTGGTTGGGCGTGTTCTCTCCGTACAGGGCGGGTCTGACGAACAGGTACGGGAGGCCGAACGTCTGCTTCAAGAGTATGATACTGCGACCACTCGCATTGCCGAACATGCTCAATCATTGCTACACGGCACGATTTTGACATGCAGTATCTCAGGTACCGTTTTAGATGTACTTGCTGCTAACAGGGCCACAATCGAACAGGTAATCACGCTTGAAGGGCGTCCGGGCTTTGAAGGGCGTGAAATGGCAAGCACATTGCGACAGAAAGGCTTTGTCGTAACGCTTATCACAGACGCTCAGGCTGATATCTTTATGCCAATGTGTGATAGTGTCGTCGTGGGTGCGGATAGCATCCTGTCAAATGGAGATGTGCTTAATAAAGCTGGAACGGCGATGCTTGGTTGGTCGGCACAGGGACATTCTGTGCCTTTTTATGTGCTGTGTGAGACGCTGAAAATCTCCTCACAGGCGTGGCAAGAGGGGCGCGAACACTGGGAAGCAAATCTGGCACTCCTGGAAGAGAAGGAGCCTACAGAGGTACTCCAACAACCAGCAGAGGGTGTTACAGTCCACAATTTTTATTTTGACCACACGCCACATAAGCTAGTGACAAAAGTAATTACCGAGCAGGGGAGTATGAGCCTGCGTGAGATACAAGCAATTGCGGCAGAAGTAGCGCATAATACACAGGTATTAGCCTCATAAAGGCCGAATTTTATCTTCGCGCTCACCCCATATTACAAAAGAGATAAGGGTGAAGATGAGATTCGGCCCTTAGGGATATGCTAGTTCATCCACTCGCCGGGAGCATTCTTACGTATCTTGACTCCACCGTCGCGATCTTTCACGACTTTGGCATCCTCCGCCATACGTGCGCCGATATCTGAGAAGGAGGTGCGATGCCAGAATGTTGCTGGAAATAGGCCGACGCCGATAGCAAGTGCAGCTCCGATTTCCGCACGATTAAATGGGAGTCCGGGTGGTAGAGGGAAGGGTACACGTGTCACAACACCAAGAAACAGGAGTAGGGCAAAGACGAAGATAATTAATTCAAAGGCGAACGCCGTGTAGTACGAAAGCACTTCTTTTGCCTGTCTTTGCCTGTAGAAGATAGCAAGCCCAATATTGAGCAGGCACAAGAAGCCTGTAACCCAGAGCGTTATTGTGAGTATATTACTGAAGGTTATAAGGCCAATCTTCACCGCAAGTGTATTTGCGTGTGCCAGTGAGACCAGAGAAGAAACAACATACATCTACGAATACCTCCCCAATAAGATAAGGCTGTACCTGCATACAATAGAACGGACTACTTATACGTTAGCAATAGATTTGAGAAGGCAACCTCAGTTTTATTCAAGTTCACAAGCATTCCCACCTCTCCACTCTTCAACGAACTCTCCTGGGCGTTACCCACGACCTTATTATTTACAATTAACGTGAACTTTCCATTATTCACAACGACTTTGAAGGTATTCACACTGTTTGGTCCATGACCCGGGTGAAACTCTTTGCCGTAGGGGGCGGTCCAGATCGTTGTCCAGGGACTGTTCGCTGGATCACCACTATCATCGTACTTAAGTAGCTGGTAGTTCCCACCTTTGGTATTAGCCACCTCAAAGATATAAAACGCTTTATATGTTTGACCATTCTTGTGCGTCACACTGAAATTGTAGACAAGGCCGAACTGATTTGTGATCGTCGACTCATCCCCGCTTATGGCCTGCATCGTTAATGAATATACATACGAACCACTCAGGGTTTCATCAGGAAGTAACGCGATCGCGAGTGCTTTTGTATCATTATTAGTAATATGGTACGCATTATCCTTAAAAACATACTGCTGAGGACCGTTAGTGGCAACATGCCAATTATGGCTATTTGCGTTCAGCGGATCGCTTAAAATTGTATTTGCTTGCATAGTCGCAGTAGCTTGCACGCCCATGGTTGCCGTGAGATTAGGCGTCACAGCGATATGCGCTTTCTGTGATGTATTGGTATGTGTACGTACGAACCAGATGGTACTTGATGTAAGCAGAATCAAGAAGACTAATGCAGAGAGTACGACGGTCCTGGCATGACTCTTTAGCTTATTGAAAGCATGAAGCGGCGTACCCGAAAGCAGGGGTTCCAGGTTAGAGGGTGGAAGGGCAGAGGTAGGAGTTGACGATAGATTTGCCTGTTCCGGGGGCAGGACCGGTAAGAAACCAGTGACAAACTGTCCCGGCTGCCCGGCGACCGGGACTTGAATCACCTTAAATGATTGCGCCAACTTCATTGTAGTTGTTGCACCCTGACCTGGATACATGCTATTTGCGGCAGCTTGTGTTTCTTGCTGCGCTTGAATATCTGCTTGAGGAACTGAGCCACCCAACATTCCCGTATTCGTAGTAGTAAATGGCATAGGGGAAACAGGATTATACTCTCTCATTGCATCGGGAATGTTAACCGCACCCGGTGTAGAAGGCACACCTGCAGCCGGAAATGGCAGATTATTTTGTGAGGCCTGTGGAGAGGGTATATTGTTGTCCTCTGACGTGCGTAGAAGCCCTGTTTTATGCACTCCTTTTAGCCTATGATACTTCGCCCCACTGGTTTGTTGTGAATTAGTGGTATATGATTGTGCCGGCGATACATTGGATGAGAACGATACTGGCGTCAATGGATTATGAGTTGTAGAGGAATGCTCCATATCAGCCGTTGATACTGGTCCCTCATGCGAAAGCAAGTCAGTAAAAGATGGCACTGTCATACTTGTTTTAGCAACAACATCATTTTGCTGCCCAAACTCATTTGAAGTCGGATGAGGTGTATACGGCTCAAGTGATGGCGAACTCAGCCTCGACTTACCTGTACCACTTACAGGTTGTGGTTGTGCTACCGGCATGTTAGCGGTTTGCCACGAAGGGTCAAAAAGACCTCGCGCTGCATAGAAACGTCCCTCCGCTCCGGGCACAACTGAACCATTTTCACCAGCATTTTGTAGTGACAGTTGTATACCTGAAACTGCTAGTGCGAGGCGAAAAGCACTGGAGAGGTCTTGGGCAGTTGTATAGCGTTCGTCAGGATTTTTTGCCAGTGCACGAAGTATTACCCCTTCAGCAGGGGTAGGCAAGTCTTCGCGCAACGAACTTGGTGGAGGTGGCTCCGAATTGAGATGCTGCATGGCGATCTGCATAGGCATATCACCTCTAAACGGGGTTTGGCCTGTCACCATTTGATATAACACGACCCCGAGGGAATAGATATCAGCGCGCGCATCTACATTATGACCGGCCATAACCTGTTCTGGCGACATATACTCTGGTGTACCTAAGGGGACACCCACCCCCGTTATGCTGACTTGCGACCCCTGCCCGTCAGTGATAATCTTTACCAGTCCAAAATCGGTTAAGAGTAACCGTCCCTCGTCGGTCTTCAAGATATTGGCAGGCTTAATGTCGCGATGAATCACCCCACGCTCATGTGCGACATCTAAGGCTGCGGCCATTTGATCAAGATAATTGACGGCTTTTACTAGAGGTAGTTGCCCTTCGCGTTCCATTTCGTCACGCAGTGTCCCACCACTCACATAGGGCATCACCAGATACGCTAAGCCATCACGCTCTCCATATTCATGAACTGGAAGAATGTTGGGATGCTCCAAGGAAGCTGCCGCATCGGTTTCGCGCCGGAAACGCTCAAGAAATGCCGCCTGTTGAGCAGCATTTAAACGGGTCATGGGCAACAACACCTTGACCGCCACCTGTCGTCGTGGACGCGACTGCTGGGCGAGAAAAACGGCACCCATGCCCCCTTGCCCTATCAACTTCTGGAGCGTACAGGTTCCAAGCACTGTTCCAAGCAAAACTTCTGCGTTCATTACGATTTCCCCTAATTTCGTGTGAGCAGGAGGTTTTTGAAGGCAACCTCTGTACCGTTTAGATTCACAATCATACCAACTGTGCCACTGGCAAGCGAGTTATCCTGCACAGTTGTAAGTACTTTTCCATTCACCGTGATGGTGAATTTTGCCCCATTCATAAATACTTTGACGGTGTTTGTGTTCTGTACCCCATGTCCTTGATGAAACTCGTTGCCAAATGCTTGATGCCAAACTTTGGTCCATGGAGCGTTCGCCGCCGATGCGCCATTCGTATCATCATACTTCCAGAACTGGTACTCGCCGCCCTTACTATTGACGACTTCGAAGCTGTAGAAGGTGGTGATGGTCGTTTTGCCCTTCGTTTGTTGATTAAAGCGCATAATCATGCCAAACGAGTTATTGGGCGACGTATCATCGCCCTTGATCTCTTCCATCGTAAGTGTGTACCCAATAGCGCCTGCGAATGGTGCGGATTGTAGCACGGTTGCGCGCCCATTATCGCCCTGATCGGTAATGTGATAGGCGCCATCCTTGAAGGCGTAGACATTTGGCGGTGTTGTCAACCAGTTGTTTGTGTTCGAGCTAAGCGGGTCGTCAAGAATGATGTTCGCACGCGCCGTCGCTGTTGCCTGCGCTAAAGTGGTTGCCTTCACATTGGGCGTGCCCATCATGACAGGTGAGGTTGTCGTCCTGGATTTTGTCGTGTTAGGATGCGTGCGGATAAACCAGAACGTGCTCACTGTGCCGAGCACCAGGAGCAAGACAGCTACGACAGAGAGGATCGAGAGTAAACGCTTGGACAGCTTCTTTGACTCGGCGTTCTCCAGCGGAGGTAATTGCACCGTAGAGGCGGATAGTAGACGTGTTACATAGCGACCAGGCTGACCAGCAACTTGCATCTGCACAATTTTCAGCGGAGCGGTGAGTTTTACGGTATTGGTCGCTTTACCAGGTGTCATTAATGCGCCAGTATTGAGAGTCGGCGATAGTTGTTCAACGGCATCAAATTGCGCGGCTTGCGGCACACGGATACTATCTGTTGCAGGAACCTGCTCCGTCAAGGTTGAAAATGCTTCGTTGTCCTTTAAGCCTGCCGTTTTTGTTGTTCCCATCGTGTTTCCCATGCCAGGCGTTCGCTGCGGAAACTTACCCGTTCGGGAGAGCAAACCTGTTGGGCGATCAGCTTGCGCGGCTGGCATGGAGCCTGTAGTGACAGAGGGAAGCGTACCTGTTGGACTGTTAAAAAGATCACTTCTCTTGCGACCAATCGCAGGTAGAAACCCTGTTGGATTGCCAAAGGGAGCTGGATCGGCTTTAGCAGCGAAGGAGGGAACTGCTCCCGTTTGTCGCACAGCATCAAATGTAGCCTGAGGAGTTAGCAGGCGTGCAGCAGTTGCCCCATTAAGAGCAGCACTCGCGCCCCCACCCAGTGGTATTCCAGTGCCAATAAGGGCCGCACGAAATGCATGCACAAGCTCTTGTCCACTCCCATAGCGTTCAGAGGGTTTCTTTGCAAGCGCACGCAGCAGGACCTGCTCAGCTGCGTCAGGCAGGTCTGGACGCAGTAGGTGAGGTGATGGTGGTGAAATGTGCAGGTGTTGTGACGCGATCTGCATGGGTGTTTCGCCCTGAAATGGAGTTGTGCCGGTGATCATTTGATACATGATGACGCCGAGCGAATAGAGGTCTGAACGTCCATCGACATTGTCACCGATGACCTGTTCAGGCGACATGTAGTCGGGCGTACCTACCGGTGCCCCTTCTCCGGTTAAACGAGCCTGTGGTGTCTGTCCACCGGCAATGACCTTAACCAGACCAAAGTCCGTCAACAGGAGGCGCCCCTCAGGGGTCAATAAAATATTGGCGGGCTTAATGTCGCGATGAATGACTCCGTGAGCATGGGCAAAATCTAGTGCAGCGGCCAGTTGGTCAACATAATTCACCACTTTTGCCAGGGGCATTGGACATTCGCGCTCCATCTCATCACGTAAGGTACCGCCGCTCACATAAGGCATCACTAAATACGCAATATTGCCACGCTCTCCATACTCATGAACGGGCATGATATTGGGATGCTCCAACGACGCAGCCGCGTCTGTCTCTCGTCGAAAACGTTCTAGGAATGCGGCCAACTGAATTGGGGTTAAGGACGCCATAGGCAACAGCACTTTGACCGCGACCTGTCGACGGGGACGTGATTGTTGTGCCAGAAAAACTGCTCCCATTCCCCCCTGCCCTATCAACCGTTGCAGCGTACAGGTACCAAGTACCGTTCCAATCAATCCTTCTGCGTTCATTCAACCCTCTTCCTTACTTTGACATTTTAGTAGGTGTCCGCTCCACCTATACGGAAAATCCCTCCACCCATACGTTCACGTATCCCTTTGACATGCCCTCGGTGTGATACTTCATCTTGTGTCTACATCTTAGTCAACAGACGTACTTATGACAATGAATACGCCCTTTTTCATGACCAAAGTAATGTCTGTTATAGGACAAATGACCGCATTTCCACCTCTTTATGCAAAGAACGGGCATAGGTATCTATTTATGGATTAGTAGGAAATGTGGGGGAAGAGGTAAGAAAAACCCTATCCACTCTGTGACCAATATAGTTTACAGAGTGGATGAGGTCTTGCTCTTATACTGTTGGATCTTTGAGCATAACGGGATCGAGGTCCTCTTCGGCGTCGAGCGGCACGACTTCGTCGTCGACCATCGCGACCATCGAGGGCACGGTGCGGCTTTGTACAATGATGCCATGTAGGAGTGAGGACGATGCCTGCGCTAAAAGTGGGCGAGTGCGCTCTAAACGTGAACGCTGCAAGGCAAGTTGTTCGACCTGTTCGCGCTCAGTGCGTTCGCGTGCTACGCCTTCGGTCAGTGTGGGTGATAACTGCGTCCAGATATCGCGCGCATCAAGCACCTGACCGACAGCCGCCTGTACCTGCTGTAACAGGTCGATGGTCTGGTTGATCGACATGAGGATATCACCTTCGGCAAGGTCGATGCGGTTCATCAACCCTGTGAGTGACATGCCACGCGACCATGCTAGCGCCACCCCATGAAATTCAGGGGAGATACCGGGGGTCATGTTAATGCCAGCACGTTGCTCAACGCCGTTGACGCGCTGCACAATATGCCAGAGTTGACGCCTCACCTGTACAAGCTTGGCATGCACCACATTGCGATTGCGGACGCGTTTATCGTTGTTGAACGTGAACCAGCTGCATACTTCAGCCAGTTCGCTCACGGTCAGTTCATCAAGCATCCCCTGCACAACGAGTTCCACGATTAGCGCTCCAGCTGGATGAAAGATGCTGCGCAACAGGCGGCCCTTGAGCGTAAGTTGGTCATTCTGTCCGATAAAACCAAGCGCACGCAACGCGAAAATTGTACCATCGAGTTCTGCAGCACCAGCACGACTAAGGGGATAGGCACCAATCTTCTCACGGCGTTTTTCTAAAGCGAGCGCGGCACCGTCTGAGCCGGCACCCTTCTTTTTCTTGCCAGACTTCTTTGCCTTATTCTGGCGGGTTTCCAAACGATGCAATTCATCCAGTTCCCACTTCATGTAGCGCTGGTATTCGCGCAAACTAGAGGAGCAAATGCGACGCAGGTATTGTACGTCGCCCGGCTTCCATAAATTGAGCACCGAGTTGTAGCGAATTACGAAGGCGCTGGTGACGGGTAAAAGTTCGCCTGTAATGCGACTAAACGCCGGCTCAAATGGCTCCCATGGCGAGTAAGGGATAACGGCAGAGCCATGAGCGTCCATACCGCGCCGACCTGCACGACCCGTTAGCTGCCTGTATTCGTTAGGAGTCATTAAGCGCATTTCTTGTCCGTCGAACTTGCTTAAGCTGCCGACAACAACAGTGCGCGCTGGTAAATTAACGCCGAGTGCGAGTGTGTCGGTAGCAAACACGGCGCGCAATGTGCCGCGTGCAAACAGCGTTTCCACCAGGACCTTTAATCCGGGCAGCAACCCTGCATGGTGGAAGGCTAGACCGCGTGGGAGCAGACCTGTAAGTGAAAGCACCTGTTGCAGGTTACGATCTTCTTTCGGCAGCTGCTCTAGCCAGACATCCACCTCTGCCTTGATATGTGCCGCCTCCTCAGGAGTCGTAAAATTGTGCAATGCGGCCCCTAGCGCGGCCTCTTCGACGACCCTGCGACCGGGCAGGAAGTAGAGACATGGTAACAGGTCCACGTCGCGCAGTGCAGTGAGAATTTCTCCCGGCTCTGGTGCTTCGCGCTTCGGTTGGCGCTTTGGTTTCTCCTGTTCGGTCTCCTCATCGTCATCTTGTATTCCCCTAGGTGTGTCCTTTTTTGCGTACTTGCCTCGCCTGCGCCGATCATCCCGCTCCTCGTCATCCTCATCGTCTTCGTCATCATAGGTAAAGACTCGTCCTCGATTAGACATCTGGGCTGCCTTTGCCTCGCCACCCACGCCTGGAAACTTCTCGACGCGCTTCCCATTTGCATCCTGTACAAGGTGCAGTTTACTATCGAGAAAGTAGTAGTGTTCAAGGGGCACGGCGCGCTGCTCATGCGTCACTAGCTCAATTGGACGATGTACGCGACTAATCCAATTTGCGAGATCCTGAGCATTGCTTACGGTCGCGGATAGTCCAACGAGTTGGACATGTTCTGGTGAGCAGATGATGGCCTCTTCCCACACCGGTCCTCGCTCGATATCACTGAGATAATGGAGTTCATCGAAGACTACAAAACCGACATCAGACAGCGACGAGGACATGCCAAAGCGCTCGCTACTCTCTTCCAATAACATGTTGCGGTAGACTTCGGTGGTCATAATCACGATAGAGGCGCGACTATGCTCAACGATATCGCCTGTTACAAGGCCGACACTATCAGGTCCATATGCATCGCGCAGGTCACGATACTTCTGATTTGAGAGGGCTTTTAGTGGTGTTGTATAGATGACGCGCTGACCTCGCTGTTGCGCGAGCCAGATGGCGTATTCTGCAACCAGCGTCTTGCCGGTTCCTGTGGGGGCCGCCACCATCACGGATTGGTCATTGGCAAGGTGTGCAATTGCTTCGAGTTGAAATGGGTCAATGGGAAAAGGATAACGTGCCTTAAACGTCTCGATGCTCTCTAAAGCTATCGATCCTAACTGAGCGTCCTGTGCTTCTAAGGTTTCCTGCCCGACTCCTACGTATTCGTTCATGTTCTTTCTTTTACTTGTATAATATTTGGTACTGTGTTAACGTTTTACATTTTTCCATTGTAGCATGAATCGACTATATTAGCTATCCATTTTATATATTGAAGAGGTACAGAACGTGAGGCATCGGCGAAGACCTATAAGAACTGTCTTCATCACGTCCTTTTGCCCATTCGATTGTCATGCGGCACGTGATGAAGACGACTCCTACCTCGTTACTCCTTATCGTTATCCGCTGCATCCATCTGCTCGACCAGTTTGTTTGCCCATTCGCGTCCCTCGTCGCCACCCCATAGCAGCCACGCAATATAGCCACGAGATGGAGGGTCTTTCTGCTCCAGGTTATCTACAGAATGACGCGGAAAGTATTTCGCGACGTGACGCGCCTCTTCCGGGCTTATCTTGCCGCCTTTCGCCAGCATCTTGGCCTCATTCAGGCCAACATCGGTGCCGCCGCGATGATACTGCTCGTGCAGTTCAAGCCCCTTCTTTGCCTCTTCCTGTACTTTCTTAGGTATGGTAAAGTCGATCGAGTCATATTTTTTTGCCATCATGTCTCTCCTATACGACTACTTCGCAAGCGCAAGGGCGCGTTTTAAATGCTCTAATGAGACATTGCCACCAGAGCAGACAACTCCTACCTTCTTACCACGAAGCTGTTCGCGCAAATGATACGCTCCTGCAAGCGGGGCAGAGCCAGCGGGTTCGGCAAGCGTATGTGCTCGCTCGATCATCCATACCATCGCCTGCTCTATTTGATCCTCGCTCACGAGCAGGAAGTCATCAAGTTTGTCTCTTAAAATAGTTTGTGGCAATGCAAAAGCGCTACCAGTGGCTAAGCCGTCAGCGAAGGTGCGGTTCGGCGCAGTCACAAGAGAACGTTGTTTCCAGGAGAGATAGGCTGCTGAGGACGCTTGAGCCTGCACACCAATAACTCGTATATTCGGATTGATGGCATCAGCCACAATACACGCACCCGCCGCACCACTACCCCCGCCGATGGCAACAAAAATGACCTCTATTCCTGGCTCGTCCTCCATCATTTCTAGCGCGCCTGTTGCAACACCTGCAATCAACAGCGGCTCATCTCCAGAGTGAATATAGCGGTAGCCATGCTCGTGTGCAAGTTCTTCGCAATACATCCGTGCCTCATCAAAATTCACCCCATGAAATATAACCTCGGCCCCCATCCCTTGCATCGCGGCAACCTTACCCGGGTTCGCTCCGTCCGGTACCACAATGCGTGCCTTGACGCCGAAGAGTTGCGCTCCATAGGCAACAGATTGCCCATGATTGCCCGTAGAGGCCGCAATGACTCCACGCTCGCGTTCGTCTGCACTCATCTGTGACACAAGGTTCACGCCGCCTCGCACTTTAAACGCGCCAACGGGATGGTAGTTCTCATGTTTTATGTACACATTCGTCCCAATCAAATCGTTGATCGCCGGATACGAGTACAACGGCGTACGCTGCAAATACGGACGTATCTGGCGCTGGGCTAACAACACATCCTGGAATTGTGGGATATACATAATAAGACGTTCTCTTTCTAGTACGAAAATACGCTACTTATATCTACATCGAAAGTAGAGTATATTGTCGAAAATAGGGTCGAAGGGACAGCTAAGCGTGAATCAACAACAGCAACCATATGATAGTTCGATTAAAGCCATTCTCAACGAGGATGCTCCCGCTATTTTACCACTTTTGTTACCCGGAGTTGAGGTCATTGAGGTGCTCGATATAGAGGTACTTCGCCCACCGATGCGTGCAGACAGAGTGTATCGCGTGCTCTATCGAGGAAGACCACATACATTTCACTTGAAGTTTCAAGCCAGTCGAGATGATAAAATGGCCTTTCGCATGGCAGTTTATCATACGCAGTTATTAGAAAAGTACGAATTGCCAGTCATCTCAATGGTGATATACTTGTTTAAGACAACAATCGTGACATCACCACTAGAGGAGTTCAGTGGGACAGAAGAACTACTGAGGTTCAATTTTCGTGTCTTGCCTCTCTGGGACGTGGATGGTCGCCAATTCGTCGAGCAACACAAGATAAGCATGTATACTCTGTTACCCATGATGCAAAACATAAATGCTACAATGCTATTACAGGCGATAGACGAACTTATCGAGTATGGCAAAGGGGATGAGTCCAAATTAGAGCGTCGGCTACTGTGGCTAAGCACCTTTCTACGAAGAGCCGAAGTCATGCCACCACTAGAAAAGCAACGAGTACTGGAGCGATTAAAAATGTTTGACGAACTACTAGAACAAGATGAATTTGTGCAACAGCAACGCGAACGCGCTTTAATTGAGGGGCAGATACAAGCATATCAGAAAGCGTTAGTAACTGTTGTTAAAAACAGATTTCCAGCACTTGAAAATTTAGCTAGACAGAGAGCAGCGCAAACTACGCAAGTAGGTGCTATCGAAGAGGTTATTAATCTCGTTAGTGCTATAAATGACGAAAACATTGTGCGTACTATTCTCAATACATAAGTGACATAATGGACGTGTTTGACAAATTATTAGAAGAAGACGAGTTTGTGCAACGGCAAAGGGAACTTGGTTTTCAAGAGGGGTTTCTCGAAGGAAAAATTGAAGGGTACCAAATGATATTGGTAGATATGGTTAAAGACAAGTTTCCTTCCCTCGAAGATTTAGCACGGCAGAAAGCGGCACAAACAAGGCAAGTAGATGTGCTTCACGAGCTTATTTTACTCGCCGTTGCTAGCAAGGATGAGAATATAACTCGTTTCATTCTCGATCCGTTTGGACGAAGTTCGCAATAAATACTTTGGTATTCTTCTTTGGTTACGTTTACTCTAGTAAGAGCTAAAAACTATGGAAGAGGCGGTATGAACGATGGTCTTTGATCCTGCTAGCATCACTGCAATAACTGCTCTTATCACAACGGCCACTCCTCACATGTTAGATGCACTGCGTGGCACGGTGCTTAATAAGGGCAAAGAGGTGGCTATTGACAAGGGAAAGGATTTTCTTGTCGAGCGAGGATCAAAACTTGTTCGTGACCGTCTTCACCTGGATGAGAAAGAGCAACAAAAGTACCTTGAGCAGGCTCTCAAGAATGCGTTCGAGCGCGGTCTCGTCACATTTCAGACTTTAGCAGAACGCGACCAGTATCGCGACATACTTAAAACGCTCTTCGAGCCAGGAGAACAGAGCAAGACGCTGCGCGAGGAAACACTACAACTCCTCTCTTTTTCGGATAAGCCCGACCTCGCGAAATTAAATGAAGCGTATAACCGCTCGTTACGCACACGTAACCTGTCAAGCACAAGAAACCCCAGTCGTCGATGCAGCGCCATATCTGGACAGCTTTTTCAAAGCATTGATGGCGGAACTCTATGCCGACCCCTTCTTTAAGCAGCAAATGAGCGATGCTATTCAGATGCGCGCCGCACTAGCCACTATAAGCGTACAAGCATCAGTCGTAGAGATTGTCACGCTACTACGTCAAATGGGCGAAAAACTTAGCAACGATAACGATTATACAGCAGAGCAGTTGGTTCAGGATATACAAACGTATGCAACACATCTTGAAAGTTCGCTGCGTTACCTCAAAATCGCAGGCGTTGTGCCAACAAAAGACCGTAGCGACAGGCACCGCGATCCCGAACTAAATGGTATCTTTGTACCGTTACGCATCGACCTCAAAGAGCAAAAACAACAGGGACGAATTAAGCCAATAAGACCGGAAGACGTGGATGCTGAAGAGAGCATTTCAGAAAAGGCACAAGAAGACAATGAGAACACTGAACGTGATGCACTCAAAATATCGTTAGAACAGTTTCCATATCTTGTATTGCTTGGTGGCCCTGGATCGGGAAAATCGACTGTTACACGATATATTGCATGGAGTCATGCAGCGGCAAATTGTGCTGCGCTTTCTGCTTCTCATGATACTTTACTGGCACGACAACCGATACCGCTACGTATCGAGTTACGGCGTCTCATCGAGGATAGACGACGCCACGAGTATGATTTTTTATCATACGCAACTGAGGTGATTTTGAAACGCGAGGGCGTCGATATACACCCTCAAATGTTTAAGGAACTATTGAAACGCAAATCAATGGTGCTGCTCTTCGATGGTCTTGACGAGGTTGCAACGCTTGACGAACGGCGGCGGCTGGTCGAGGAGATTGAGGGCTTCGCGCTCCGCTATCCCGGCAATTATGTACTGGTAACGTCACGTCCTGTTGGCTATGAGCTTGCGCCTATCTCAAATCAATGGTTCGCACAGAGCGAGGTACAGGAATTTGACGATGGACAAATCCGGCAGTTTTTAGAGCGCTGGTATACACATGTATTACGACTCTCGCCCCTACTAAGCGATGACCGGCAAGAACTCGAAGTCCTCTATAAAACACTGAAGGACAATCCACGTTTACACAAGCTAGCGGTCAATCCACTGCTACTTACAGTTATCACAGCCCTACACCGCTATGAACGGCTACCAGATAAAAGAATACTGGTATATGACCGTTGCGCCGACCTGCTACTCGATACATGGGCAAGACTCAAAGGTACTGATAGTCGGTGGCAAAACATGAAGATGAGCAAGGAGGATCAGTACGCTTGTGTCGCCCATCTCGGCTATGTATTGCATACACGTTCACAAGAGCAAGCAAACGAGAATGAAAAGAATAAAGACAAAGACACGGATGTACCATCACGATTTCTGATGCGCGAGATTGAACACTTCCTCAACAAGAACAGCTTACTCAAAGAAGTTGCGGAACAACGCGCCGAGGCCAACCGATTCCTCCAGTTAATGCAAGTTGAGGCAGGTCTGATTGTCGAGCGCGGCACAGGTGAAAATGACGAAGCACTCTATGGTTTCGTACATCGCACCTTTCAAGAGTATTTTGCTGCCAGTGATGTCTACGAACGCTATAGGCAAAATGAAGAGCCAGAAATTATCAACGAATTTTTGATAGAGCATCTTCACGACCCGCACTGGCAAGAGGTTACACTGCTTCTACTAGGCAAACTCGGACGCAAACCGTTAACTGCACGTCTACAACAAATTCTCGATGGGAAAATAGTGAGCCATCGTAGCCAGTATACTCATCTTCTGCAACAAGACCTCTTTTTCGTGAGCCTGTGTTTGGAAGAGGAGTTGGTAGTTGAACCGACCCTTGCAGAGAAAATTGTTGAAAAGCTTACAGGCTTAGTAAAAACATCTCCGTTCTCATCTCAATCCAATGATGTCTTAATACATCTCGGAACACTGTTACACTCACGTCAATACGGCCTTTTAGCACAAAAAGCTCTGATGCAATTAGCCATAAAAGACACAACTCTGGCTATCCACACTGTAATAGATGTACTAAAAACGCTCTATATAAATGGCTCTATGGATATACAACAGCAAGTCAATCAAATTGTTACTGACATTTTTCAACGCTCTGACCTCTCC
>CAXTCR010000008.1:0-35579 GCA_964242555.1 uncultured Ktedonobacteraceae bacterium | reverse complement strand
CAAAATCCAAGTGGTGTTATTGGTATTAACAAGGCTAAAGGTGCGAAAGACGGTGATACCGTTCACTGTAATGATATCAAAGCCTATCTTACCTCGAACAAAAACGGCGTCAAGAATATTGATGGCACCACCAATACTGACGGCACAACATATGCGCGAAAGCATGGAGGCGTGGATAAGGCATTGCAAGATTTTATTGTCCCTGGCAATATTAGCGCGCAGCGCACCTTGTTTATTATCGTGTTCGTCGCAGTTGTGCTGGGATGTATCAATGGCACGCGTGAAATTGTCAAAGAGGCATCAATCTATCGACGTGAACGTGCGGTCAATCTTGGTATTACACCTTATATGCTTGCGAAGATATCTATGCTGGCCGTGTTCGCGCTCTTTCAGAGTGCTGTACTGGTCTTGATTGTACATGCGTTTGAACCCTTTTCGCGGGGAGTCTTGCTGCCAGTGCTGTTAGAGGTATATGTCACGATTGTGCTTTGTAGCCTTTCAGGTTTAATGTTCGGATTGGCGGTTTCAGCATTCGCCGCAAACGAAGACACTGCCAACAGTCTGTTGCCGTTCGTACTCATTCCAGAGGTAATCTTCGCGGGCGTAGAGATCCCCCTAAAGGACTATGTGTTACAGTCGCTGGCGGTCTTTTTCCCAACGCGTTGGGCGATGGCGGCAGTTGGCACGACCGTCGGTTTGCATGCGGACAAGATCGGTGGAGATAAACTCTTCGGAGACGATTCTACATATCATGGATGGCTCTTCTCCGTTTATACCCATACAGAGCAGATCAACCGTCTACTACTTTCATGGGCCGCGCTGGGAGCAATCATTATCGCGCTTTCGATACTGATTGCCTTTGGGCTGAAACGTAAGGATGTGCGAAGATAGAAGGAGAGAGTGATGCATCGACGTGTTGTGATCACAGGTCTAGGTGTTGTCGCGCCCAATGGCATAGGCAAAGAAGCCTTCTGGCACGCAAACGTCACTGGGCAGTCAGGCATTCGTTCTATCACACGCTTTGATGCAAGCGCGCTCACCACCCGCATCGCAGGTGAGGTTCTCGATTTTGAGCCGCTTGCATTAGGTCTGACGCTCCAAGAATGCGCTACTCTCGATAGGGGAACACAGTTCGCGCTTGGTGCTGCGTACCTCGCGTTGGAAGATGGGGGTATGCTTCATATGCCCAACGAAGAAGAGCGCGAAAGTATGGGTGTCTTCATGGGTACAGCAATGGCCTATCTTGAAGAAAGTGAGAAATTCTGGCAACGGGCTACAGACAATGGAACTCGTACACCACAGGCGACATCCACCCCTCCATCCTTGTTTATGACACATGCATCTGTCACGGCAATCGCAGCCCACTATGGGCTTCATGGACCAAGTATGGTGCTCGCTACAGGATGCTCAGCGGGCGCTGATGCTATTGGTGAGGCTGTCTGGGCTATTCGTGAAGGACGCGCAGAAAGCATGCTTGCAGGGGGAACGGACTCTACTATTTCACCATTAGGCATTAATGTGTTTGCCGTTATGGGTGCGTTAAGTACGCGCAATGAGACCCCTGAGCAAGCATCTCGTCCTTATAGTAGTGACCGCGATGGCTTTGTCATGGCTGAGGGCGCGGGCATCATACTTCTTGAAGAACGAGAACATGCCCTAGCACGTGGTGCTCATATCTACGCGGAAGTGCTTGCCTTTGCATCAAATAATAATGCACATCACATGACAGCACTGCCACCGGATGGCGCGCCACTGCAAAAACTGCTGAGACAGGTACTTGACGAAGCGCATGTGAGCAGCAGCCAATTGGGGTATATCAATTCGCATGGCAGTTCCACACCCGCCAATGACGCCGCAGAGACGGCAGCATACAAAGCGGTTTTCGGAGATACCGCGTATCGAATTCCTATAAGCTCAACGAAATCAATGATTGGACATACGCAAGGGGCCGCTAGTGCTATAGAAGCAATTATTACTTCACTTGCACTGGAGCAACAAATTATTCCGCCAACAGTAAATCTTATCGTGCCCGATGACCGGTGCGATCTCGATTATGTACCACTCGTTGCACGTCAAGCTCTCATAGAGGTTGCGATCACCCATTCTAGCGGCTTTGGAGGCGTGAATAGTGCGCTCCTGCTTGCGCATCCCGAATGGCGGGACAGCGCAACGTGAGGAACAACTTCCACACGGTTTTCTCTACGAATGGCTAGTCTGCATTCAAGATAACCACCAGCAAGGAAAAACATATGAGAAAAGAAGTACAGCGGCGTGTGGTGGTTACAGGATTGGGAGCAATCGCACCAAATGGGATTGGCAAAGAAGCATTCTGGCATGCTACTGTAAGAGGCATTTCAGGTATTGGACGCATACAACGCTTCCCTACACACGATCTTCCCATTGGTGTTGGGGGTGAAATCTCCGATTTTTTACCGCAAGATTATCTTGATCGCAAACTCATAAATCGGACGGACCGGATGACACACCTTGTTCTACCTGCTGTTCGGGAGGCACTGCAAGATGCACGTGTGGACCTGACACAAGAAAATCCTCATCGAATCGGAGCTGTGATCGCTAATACATTTGGTGGTGTCGAGTACGGTGCACGCGAACTTGCGGCACTATATATGCGAGGCCCGCGCTCGATGAGCGCCTATACAGCTATAGCATGGTTGCAAGTCGCGAATGTTGGTCAAACGACAATTTCCACCGGAGTTCAAGGATATAGCAAGACGCCAGTCAATGATGCAGTCGGTGGACTCGACGCACTTTGCCTCGCATACAGTGCGATTCAAAGAGGCGATGCAGACATACTCTTCGCAGGTGGCTGCGAGGCGATGCTCCATACTCTCATTCTCTTTGTGGTGGGCGAGAGTGGCAACTTTGCACTTGGAGATGATCCAAACGCATATCGCCCCTTTGATCGTCGTGCGAAAGGACTCCTTTGTGCAGAAGGTGCTGGTATTTGCGTTCTCGAAGAATATGAACATGCACAACGACGCGGCGCGCAAATCTATGGCGAACTTGTTGGTTATGGGCAAACGAACGATGCTCATGGACTCCTACCGCCATCTTCAAATGGCAGACAGTACGCCCGCGCTATGCACCTTGCAATGCAAAATGGCGGACTACGAAAAGAAGACCTTGCCTATATCAGCCTGGATGGACACGCTCTACCACCTTCTGATGAGGGCGAGGTAGAGGCACTGCATAGAACCTTTGGTGCTGACCTCGCGGCTATTCCCGTCAGCGTTCCGCGTACCACCATCGGGCACAGCTATGCCGCCGCAGGTGCTTTGGATGCCATAACAGGATTGCTCGCCCTACAACATCGCCTGCTCCCACCTACGATGAATTGCGAGGAGCTAGATCCACGCTACGGTTTAAACTTGGTGCAGGGCGAGGCACGTCCGCTTGTGCAACAAGCAAACGCGGTATTACTTGGAGGCCGCGCCATTGGCGGAGCGAATGTGGTCGTAGCCCTAAAAGGGATGTCCCATTAAAAGAGGTTGCTAGACTATGAATCCAGCTATCGTTATTGTGGGGGCAGGACCAACAGGGCTAGCAGCCGCTAATCTACTAGGGATGTACGGCATAAGGACACTCGTACTCGAACGCAATGCTACCCTCAGCGATTGCCCGAAGGCTATTACTATTGATGACGAAGGGTTACGTACCTGTCAAGCGATGGGATTGATAGACCAGATCGTCGAGCATTGTGTACTGAATATAGAAGCACACTATCTCTCAGCACAACACTTCCTTGCCAAAGTCGCGCCTACGAGTCGGAGAAACGGCTATCCTCTGATATCAACATTTCATCAACCAACATTCGAGGCTGTACTACTACGGGGGCTTGAGCGCTTTCCCTGTGTCGAGGTACGTTTCGGGCATACCGTCGAGGCATTTACACAGGATACAACAGGGGTTACGCTCTCTATAAGGACATCTGACGGCACCGACTTCTCTTTATCGTGTGACTACCTACTCGCATGCGATGGTGGCAAGAGTCCTATTCGACACGCATTAGGCATTCCGATGCTGCAACCAAGACTGCTTCCAAGACGCTCGAAGAAAAATAGACGAGATGCTGACGAGGTACAACGCTGGTTAGTCGTAGACACTCTCGACGACGATGATAAGTCTCATGCCGCCACGTTCTTTTGCGAGTACAATCGGCCTGCCGTTACCGTGCCAGCGCCCTCACAGGCACGACGTTGGGAATTCATGCTGCTCCCGGGGGATCAAGAGGCAGACCTCCTGCGGGACGAAACGATTTATACGTTCATCCAGCAAGCGAGGGGATCGTACCCTACTACGCGTGTAGGGAGTCTAAAGAGCAACCCCCAGATACTACGCAAAACGATCTATGCCTTTCGTTCAGTAGCCGCACAGCGCTTTATGCAGAGCCGTGTCTTTCTGCTTGGCGATGCCGCCCATCTTATGCCACCCTTTGGGGGACAGGGTATGAATAGCGGTCTGCGCGATGCCCATAACCTGTGCTGGAAACTGCGCGAAGTGCTGCAACAAGGAGCAAATCCACAGCTATTGGCAACATACCAGACCGAACGCGCTCCTCATGTACGGGAAATGATTCTGTTTTCCTCAATTCTTGGGGGTATAGTTATGACTCCCACACGACGCGCTTCGCGTTTGCGCGATGCCTTTTTTACGTGCATCAACGCCATTCCCCCACTGCGGAACGCCATTACAGAAATGCGCGTCAAACCCCAACCGCGCTATCGTAAAGGTTTCCTCTTTCCTTCCAAAAGTAGCAAGCAGCTTGTAGGCGCGTTTCTACCCCAGCCCAGTGTTATGACACAAGATGGCAAGAAGATGCTACTCGACAATGTGCTGGGCAACGAGTTTGCAGCCTTGAGGCTATATGAAAATCCAGAGCACAATCTTAAAGCGATTATGCCGGAGTATCTAATGCAGGACATGAAGGTACAATACATTTGCGTACTATCGGAACATTCTCCCTTTCCACAAACGGAGCAAAAGAACTGCATCTTTGTAAGAGATGAGGAAGGGGTATTAGAAAAGTTTCTGCGCTACAGGAAGGATAGTATTGTAGTGGTACGGCCTGACCGTTATGTGGCAGGGGTATTTCAGATTGGAGAACAGTAGTGACCAGGGCGTTCCCTTTACGGTCCGCCCTGACACGTGAACATTGCAGTTAATTCCCTATCAATAGTTGATAGAGCTTCTTCTGACGTTCTGCAGCCTTTTTGTAAATCTCGTGACGTTGGGCATCCGGCTTTATTGGTGAAGCCAGACGTGGCTCGACCTGTGAGATGTCGGGAATCACTTCTAGTGCCTCTAAAGCGAGCATAGCGGCACCGCGTGCTGAAGCTTCTTTATCAAGTGATGGATAGATGGGTGAGCCAAGCGTATCAGCAAGTAGGCCCTGCATAGTGGGTGAGCTAAGCACAGCACCGCCGCTCCCTACAACTTTTGGCGTGGGCAACGTATCACCCTCTTTAAGCACGTCACGTATCCCCTCATAGACAGCCCCTATCTGATAGGCAAGTGCTTCCATGCCTGCACGTAGGATGTCGGCAGGTGAGGTATGTGCATGAAGATTCATAATGGTCATACGTGCGTCGGCATGCCAGCCAAGACTACGCTCTCCTGTGATAAAGGGCAGAATAGTGAGGCCATGTCCATCAGGCTTCACAGAGGATACGAGTGGTTCGGCATCTCGCAGTGGTGGTAGTTTTAGTGTTGTATCAAGCCAACTGAGCAGATTACCACCCTCACTGAGTGCTCCACCCATAATTGCACGTTTGGCGTCGATCAAGTACATCCATAGACCCGATGAAGGTACAGCCCTCTCTGGTGGCAAGACGACACGTACAGCGCTTGATGTACCGATAGTCAACGACCATGTATCGGTATTCGCACAGCCAGAACCGACAGCCGCAGCCGCACCATCGCCAATCGCTGGGTACCAGGGCACATCGCTCAGCGCAGACCAGGACGACGCATACTTAGATGACAAGCCTTTTATGCCATCATGTGTATCACCCAACGGCGGTAACTGCTCTGGTCGTATGCCGAGCACCTTTATCAGGTCCGCATCCCAGGCTCGTTCGCGTGTATTTAACAAACCAGTTGCGGATGCCATAGCCAACGCGCATACTGATTTGCCAAGGAACTTACGATGCAGGTATTCACCAAAAGAAATCCATTGAGCCGCATTCTTGAACATATCTGGTTGAGTAGTCGCTAACCAGCGTAGTTTAGCTGGCCAGAAGCTTGCATGCAATGGCGCTCCTGTACGCTGGTGTACCGCTTCTGCATCCAGTTGAGAGCGCAATTCCTCTGCTGCGCCATAGGGTCGTATGTCTTCCCATGTGATGACGGGTGTAAGTGGATTGTTCGACTCATCAACTCCCATAAGGCTATGCCAGAAGGTGTCCATTGCCACAGCGCCAATGTGTTCCGCCATTGGTCCAGCCGCCTTTAAAGCATCGTTTATGGTCTGCGCTACCACCTCGACCAGTGCGTCTGCATCCACAGAAACCTCGCCATCGTCGGTAACGTTGAGTTTGTAGGGCAACTGTGACAGAACGTTTGGAATGGTTGCACCCGTTGCATCAAACAAGAGTGCACGTGTCGAAGATGTGCCAACGTCAAGCGAAAGAATGAATGGCGGTTTGGGGTCGTTTGTCTGCGTGACTTCAGCCGCCTTCTGCTCTAGTGACTTCCCGTCTTGTGTTGTATCTGCCATATATCCACCTCTTTGTGTTTATCAACGAGCAGGTGTTACCTCTTTGCTTTCAACAGCTTCGTCTTCGCTCTTATCGTCTATACGTTGATGCGCGTATGTTAGAGTACAAGCGTTGTCGCCAATATGAGGATCACCTGTGTGCTTGAGTAATTTCTTGGGTGAGGAGACAAAGAACACCGTGCATAGTGCTGAACCTAACGCAAGGCCAGCACCGACAAGCATCGCCAATCGAAAACCTGCGATAAACGACTCGTCGATTGCTCTACGAATTGCGGTACGAGTTGCCCCCTGTACGGAACTTGGTATATCTATCCCTGCCAGTCGCTCATGTTGCGAAAGTATTGATTGCTGTACATCAGGAGCTAGATGTAAAGCTGTGATGTTGGAGTTAAGACTATTGCTAAAGGCAAAGGCCACGCAGATACCCAGAATTGCAATTGCAAGCAGACCAGCGATACGTGCAATAGCATTGTTCACACCCGAAGCAGTACCAGAATAGCGATCCTCTACAGCTCCCATTACCGTGGTCGTCAATGGCGCGATAGTAGTCGTCATACCAAGGCCAAGCACGACTACGGCTGGAAAGTAAGTGAACCAGTAACTCCCACCGAGTCCAGGGATGGCAAAAAGCACAAAACCTACAGCGGCGATGCTAGGACCAACGATAAGTGGAAGACGTGAACCATATTTTGCGACTAAGCCACCAGACCAGCGTGAGAGCGCGAACGAAAGCAACGTAAACGGCAACAAAGATGCACCAGCTGCCGTTGCACTGTAGCCCTGCGCACTAATTAAGTTGAATGGTAAAAAGAAAAGTGCTCCGCCGAGTCCAGCATAGAGCAGCAGCGTGAGCAAGTTCGTACCACTAAACGTGCGCGAACGGAACAGCGTGAGGGGCATCATCGGGTTAGGACTACGACTCTCCACGAAAATAAATAGGCCAAGTGCAATCAGGCCACCAATAATACAGATGAGCACAAGAGGAGTAGCAAAGCCAACATTCTGGGCTTCTATTAAGCCAAAGACGACACCGCCAAGACCAAGCGCGGTCAGGATAGCTCCCGGAAAATCAAGGTGTTTTCTGCCCTCGCCGCTTGTACTTTCTGGCAAGTGGAGTAAGGAAACAAGAATGACCATTGTAGCTAATGGAATATTGATGAAGAAAATCCAGCGCCAGGACGTGTTCTGTACAAGCCATCCGCCTAATACCGGACCAAATGCTGATGTAATTGCGGAGAAGCCTGACCACGTACCAATCGCTTTGCCACGTTCCTTGCTATCGAATGCAGAGCGAATGATAGCGAGACTGCCAGGAGTAAGCAGGGCGCCTCCGATACCTTGTATCGAACGAGCAATGATTAATTCCTCAATGGTTTGTGAGATACCGCAGAAGACTGAGGCGGCGGTGAAAATAGCTACTCCAAGCAGAAAAATACGTTTGCGTCCAAACTGGTCTCCTAGCGCTCCCCCAATAAGAATGAGGGTACCGAGGAAAAGGGCATATGCCTCAACAACCCATTGAACGCTTGAGGCATTCGCGTGTAATTCGGCTTGTAGCTTCGGCAGTGCCACATTGACGACACTGCTATCAATAAACACCATGCTCGATCCTAAGATCGTGGCGATAAGAATCCAAATGCCCTTTTGCTTAGACATAGTACATTTCCTTTTGTTCGCGCAACGTATATGAAGGGGACAGTAATGAGTGTGAATACGCCCAGTAGCGTAAGAGACGAAAGCCCAATCCCCTTCATTAGGTTATACGCCAATTGCGCGCAAAGGGACGAGCTATATCCTCCCAAACATCTTAGCTTTAGCCATGTTTGGAAAAGAACAGCAAGCCAATGTGCTACAATTTTCTACACTACAGAGTTGTAGCGTTATTTATCTGGTAACAAGAAGGGAAAGAAATCTATGCCCGATGTCAATCAGAATACGCAAAACCTCCTGGCCTTTGTTGCTGAGTACGCACAATTGACGACTTCGGAAGAAGAGTTGGCAGCTTGTAAAGCACTACTAGATAGCATTGTCACTCCTGTACGCATGGCACCCAATAACCCATTAGACGCTATTGAACCTGTGACTGCTTTTCATGTCCCTACAGTTGAAACACAAGGTGCAACAAGTGCGTCAAACGGGGCACCCGAGACAACCAGTACGTCAACCGCTACAGATGATTTGAGCTATTTAACTGTCAGTGAAGCCTCCAAGTTGTTACAAGACAAGAAGCTTTCGCCAGTTGAGCTGACACAGGCCATAGTGAAGCGCATTGAGCAAGTCAATCCTTCTGTACAGGCGTATGTCACGCTAGTAACAGATCAAGCTCTAGCGACCGCCGCCCAAGCTGAAAAGGACATCATGGCCGGACATTGGCGTGGTCCGTTACACGGCATCCCTATCGCGTTGAAAGACCTTGTCGAGACAAAGGGCATTCGGACCACGGCTTCCTCGAAGGTATTAGCCCATAACATCCCTGATACTACAGCGACTGTTGCCGAAAAACTTGAGGAAGCAGGAGCAATTTTGCTTGGCAAAACTCACACACATGAGTTCGCTTATGGCGTGATTTGTCCAAACACGCGCAACCCATGGAACAGGGAGTGTATTCCAGGTGGAAGTAGCGGAGGCTCAGCTGCTGCAATTGCTAGCGGTATGGCAATGTTGGCAATTGGTACCGATACAGGTGGTTCTATCCGCATTCCGTCCGCATTGTGTGGAACGGTTGGTCTCAAGCCAACGTATGGTCGTGTGAGTCGGCGAGGTGTTATTCCCCTGTCCTGGTCATTTGACCATGTGGGACCAATAACACGCACTACAGCGGATGCGGCCTTCATGTTACAGGCTATCGCAGGGTACGATGTACGCGATACAGCGAGTGCGAATGTCGCTGTATCTGACTACTCTGCTCGTTTGAAAGAGGGAATTAAAGGACGAAAAATCGGCGTACTTCGTGGACCATATTTTGAACTGATGACGCCCGAAGTACAGCAAAGCCTACTTCAGGCAACACAAGTACTCAAAGAACTAGGTGCAGAGCTGCAGGAGGTGGAGATACAAACAATTAATGAGGCAGTGCCACTTGGTTTTACCGCCATTGCTGCTGAGGCAAGTTCCTACCATCAACAATGGTTGCGTGAAAAGGCCGACCTGTACAACCTCGATGTACGCATCCTGCTAAAAGCTGGTGAATTGGTCCTGGCAAGTGATTATCTACAAGCTCAGCGGCGCCGCAGCGTCTTTAACGAAGAGGTCTCACAGCTTTTCAAACAGGTTGACCTGTTACTGTTGCCCACTGAACCATGTACCGCACCTAAAGTCGGGCAAGACATAGTGGATTTTGGAGTAGTTCAGATTCCAACATTGACAGCGTTAATCTACTATACTGCTCCCTTTAATGTATGTGGTCTACCCGCTCTATCTCTGCCCTGTGGCTTCGCTCATGGTCTACCTATCGGCTTACAGCTAGTTGGGCGTCCATTTGACGAGGCAGGTGTGCTTAGTGCAGGCTATGCCTACGAGCAAGCAGCAGGCTGGTTTAAGCAGCATCCACACTAAGAGAATTTAGTCGAGACATACTATAGGAGTACAACACAGTACGCCCTCGTCCGGTGCTACATGTACAGCGAGGGCGTACTGTGTAAGACGCATACATCCTCATATACCTCATACTACGAGTTCATCTAACCAAACATTTCATACGTATTACTTCTATAAATGAAGAAAAGAACAATGAAGAAGTGCTATTTCCTTTTACCTCATAAAATGATTTTATTGATTTCTACATATAAGGTGCAAGATGCAACAGGTACAGCGTACTACTCATCCAGACGGAAGTATTATACAAAATCGCTATAAAATCGATTCGTTATTGGGTAAAGGTGGTTTCAGCGCCGTGTATCTAGTACATGATACGCGTATGAAGAGCAACCAATTTGCCCTTAAAGAGGTCATTGATCCCAAAAGGCAGGATCGTGCCCATTTCCTATTCGAGGGCGAGGTTCTCAAACGTTTGGATCATACGGCACTTCCTCGCGTGTACCGTGTTTTTGAAGATGAAGCCAGTGCTCGCGTCTATCTACTAATGGACTATATTGAGGGTCCAAATTTAGATCGTCTACGTCGGGTCCAACCTCAGAACCGATTCGCGCTTCCCGACGCACTACGGCTCATCGCTCCTATTGTGGAAGCTGTAACGTACTTACATAATCAGAAGCCACCAATTATTCACCGGGACATTAAACCCGCAAACATTATTGTTCCCTCCAACGGGGAAGGGCCAATGCTGGTGGATTTTGGTGTCGCGAAGGAGTATGACTCGGAAGAGACAACCACAGCAGTACGCAAGCTCTCTCTAAACTACAGTGCTCCAGAGCACTATTCGCAGGGCACAAATCCACGTACCGACATCTACGGCATTGCTGCCACTCTCTATGCATTGCTTGCAGGTAGCCCGCCAATTGATGCACTCGATCGTCTCACCAGCAAGGGAGAGACGGGTATTGACCCTCTAAAGCCCATAAATTTCTTTGTGCCAAGCATTCCCGATACAGTTGCACAAACTATTTCGCGTGCGATGGCACTAGACAGCGAGAAACGCTTTCCATCAATAGAGGCATTTTGGCAAGCCTTACAGCCTGAAACATTTATCGCTACATCTCCCGCACCGGTGAAGACCGGTAAAGAAACGCGCTTGTTACAGCAACCTGCAATCCTACATGCTGCCGCGGTGACTTCACCAGATGCCACTAAACTGCGGCAAAGTGAAACACAACGCTCTGCAAAACGTAGAACACTGCTTCCGCTCTTCGCTCTGCTTGCCCTGCTCGCGATGCTCTTCGGCGTCTTATTTAGCGCAAGCTATCTTACCAAAGGCAGTGTTTTTCACACTTCGGCCTCTACGAGCACATCACCAACACAATCACATACTTCATCCACACCTGCCGCTGGTGCTACAGTACCATCATCAGTTATCAGTACGAGGACGCCTACAGCCGCCGCTACGATGTCCCCTGCGCCTACTCCCACTACTACACGACCAAACCCGACTCCAACCCCGGGCTATCCAAGCTTAGACAGTCAATATGTTGGAGGAATCCATAACACGCCGGGTAATATTGATGGCACTATGACCCTCACTAATATCCGTCAAAGTGGCTCAAACGTCAGTGGTACGCTCATTCTTACGAATGGCCTTTCTGGAACCGCAGCATTTACAAACGGGACAGTCACGAACACCAACACTGTACAATTTCTGGTGGCACCATATACTCAGTACCCGCCGCTACTCTTTCAGGGACGAGTCAACGCAGATGGGAGTTTATCGGGCACATACTGTAGTGCTCCGAACGGCCAGTGCGACCAAACTGCTGGCGGCTATGGCACATGGAGAGTTTTACCGCCTGCCCCAAGTTCTTTGGTACCTTCAAGTATGAATTTTGAGGATTGATTACCAACATTACCGATATTCGCATTTTTACGATGTTGGGATCAGATGCGATGTTGGGGGCGGGATGTGATGAATCAGACCCGTACCAAATGTTCTTATTGATGAGTGTACCTGATAGGTCAAGGAAAATCAAGGGGCGTTGAGAGCGTTCTTAAGGGAGTGCCCACGCCCCATCTTTTACATTGTTATTATGCGCAATTGGTTCCTACAAGTCGGGGAGTTGCCAGTCAATCTCGGGCTTACTAGCTTTGCTCAATGCCCCATTGATCGCCGAGAAGGGCTTGCTGCCAAAAAAGCCATAGCGTGCTGAGAGTGGTGAGGGATGAGCAGATTGTACAATTGTGTGCTTCGAGGTATCGATTAAGCCTATTTTCTTTTGCGCGTAAGCTCCCCATAGCACGAATACGACAGGGTCATCCTTGGCATTGACGCGACGGATAATCGCGTCAGTGAAGACCTCCCAACCGTGATTTTTATGTGAATTAGGGGTATGAGCACGCACTGTCAAAACGGCATTGAGCATAAGAATTCCTTGCTGCGCCCATGGTACAAGGTAGCCGTTGTTGGGGATGCGAAATCCTACATCGCTCCGTAGCTCTTTATACATATTGACCAGCGATGGCGGTGGCTTGATGCCAGGACGTACTGAGAAGCACAAACCATGTGCTTGATTGTCGTCGTGATAAGGGTCCTGCCCTAACAACAAGACATTCACGTTCTCGTAAGGGGTGAGTTTCAAGGCGTTGAACACATCTTGCTCAGGGGGAAAGACCGCGTAGTGCTGGCGTTCTTCATCGACAAAACGCTGTAAGACTTGAAAGTATGGTTGCTCTAATTCCTGTGACAGGAGAGCATGCCATGATGGAGGAAGGTCAATTTGCATAAACTAAACTACTCTTTCTAACCACATACAACTTTCGCTTGCTTACAAAGAACACGTTTGGGACCACAGCGGGTGCTACAAAATACTTCTTAGTATAGCCTCTTTACCTGGCAAATCCTTGCCTATTAGCCCGTATATATTTGCTGAACCATGACGAAAGTCATGATAGAAAAATAGGTCTTTTCGCACTCGTAACAGGCTATGATCTCTTCTATACTTACCTGTGTAAGATGGTTTTATCGACATCATTTGGAAACTATGTACGTGTGTAAGAGAGATTGGAGTCAACATCGTGGGAACAAACGCAACGACCATTGACGAAGCAAAGGCAAAAAGAGCTAAGATGATTGCTACAGGAGTTGGCATAACCTATAGTATCATCGTTAATGCTATACTTCCACTTGTGATTTACCAGCTAGTAAAAAGTTACACATCCCTCTCGGACTTCTGGGCGTTGGTCATCTCAGGTATTCCGCCTATGATTGACACTATTATTAATGTGGTGCGTAAAGGAAGAATTGACCTTATCGCTGGACTTGCGCTATTATCTATCGGGGTAAGCATCGTTCTCATTCTGCTTGGTGGCAGTCCACGTCTCTATCTAATACGAGAGTCATTTTTTACTGTAGCATTTGGTCTTGCCTATCTCGTATCACTTCTGTTTCCTCGACCACTCGCGTTCTACTTTGCCCGTCACTTTGCGACGGGCAATGTGCCGGAGAAAGTTCAATTCTTTAACAGCTTGTGGCAGTATCCCTCGTTCCGTCGTGGTGTACGCATCTCGACAGCAGTCTGGGGCGTAGGATTTTTGCTGGAGGCAGTGGTACGCACAATCCTGGTGTTTACACTCACAATTCCGCAATTTCTAATTGTCTCACCAATCGTCTTCTATGGATTTCTAGGCGGGATTATGGCCTGGACAATGTGGTACTCGCGTGGAATGAGGGCACGAGGAGACAGGGCACAAGCTCAGCATATGGACAAAGAAGCGTCGGAAGCACCAGTAGCATAGGAAGTAAAGTGTAGCAAGTAACTGGAAGAAGAGAGGCAATACAACGTTTGCATTGCCTCTCTTCTTCATTATTTATGAAGCATCTATGACGGGTTCCTCATTTTCTGTTACCTGGTTCCCTTCGCGTAGATGACTCTTTCTATAGCTGTAGAGGAAGTACACGACGAGGCCGAGTGCTAGCCATATAAAGAAACGGGCAATGGTGAGAAGCGGTAGACTCACGATAAGCACGAACGAGCCTATGATGGAGAGAATGGGAAGGAATGGGACGAATGGCACACGATAGCCACGTTTCAAGTCCGGCTGTGTGCGTCGCAGGACAAGAACTCCGACGGCAACTAGTATGAATGCAGAGAGAGTGCCAATATTGGTAAGTTCCGCAACGACATCGATTGGTATGAAGCCTGCAATCAAGGCCACAACTACACCAACGATAAGAGTTGAAAAGTATGGTGTACGAAAGCGTGGATGTACGCGTGAGAACAGACCTGGCAGCAAACCATCGCGCGCCATAGAGAAGAAGATGCGGCTCTGACCGTAAAGCAATACGATTAACACGGTAGTTAGACCAGCGACAGCACCAACGGAGATAATTGAGCCAAAGGTGTTTAGGCCGACTACGATGAGGGCGTGGGAGACGGGAGAGGCAACATCGAGTTGTTTGTAGGACACCATACCAGTGAGCACTGCGGTAACTGCGATGTAGAGCGCGGTACAGATGAGGAGGCTTAAGAAGATGCCAATTGGTAGAGCGCGTTCAGGATTTTTCGTTTCCTCCGCCGAAGTTGAGATCTGATCAAAGCCAATGTAGGCGAAGAAGATGATACTCGCGCCACGGAAGATGCCACCAACACCAAAGGGCAGAAAGGGACTCCAGTTCGCGGCATTGATATGCCCAAAGCCGACGATCAGAAAGAAGAGGATTACCGCCAGTTTGACGAAGACTATAACATTGTTAACCTTTGTACTTTCTGAAGTGCCAAGAATAAGCAATACAGTAACCGCCAGGATAATCAATAGAGCAGGCAAGTTGATGATGCCGCCTGAGAAGGGCGATGTAGTAAGTGACTTCGGGATGACGATACCAAACGCGCCCTTGAGCAGATCAACAACATAGCCTGACCAGCCAATACTTACAGCACCAGCACCCACTGCATATTCAAGAATTAAGTCCCATCCAATGATCCAGGCAATTAGTTCGCCCAACGTTGCATATGAATACGTGTATGCACTACCAGCAATAGGGACGGTGCTGGCAAATTCCGCGTAACAAATAGCAGCAAGGCCACTCACGATGCCTGCAGCAATGAACGAAAATATGAGTCCGGGACCAGCGTATTTTGCTGCCGCAACACCGGTTAGTACAAATATACCTGTGCCAACGATCGCTCCTACACCTAATAAGGTGATGCTAAATGCTGTGAGTGTGCGCTTCAGTCCATGCTCTTTGTCGCCGCTTTGTTTCAGGATCAGGTCGATGGGTTTCACTTGCCGGATGTTGTCCACGAGTCTGCTCGCCATATGGTTCTCCTGTTCTGATGTGCACGTCAACTCTTAGGAGGCTTACAAATACGTTCTTTGTTGTTAGAGGAACAACGAAAAATGGGGTGCTACCTAGTATACGCGCAGATGAGTCAAAAGAGTTACATGTTTTGAACTATTTCCGTTTTTGGTAGCATTACGCTGTTATCGTTGCGTAAAGCAAGTACTCATATACTATAGGAAAGATACCTATGCCTCTAGTATCGCAAGCGTTTCCTGAATTTCCTTCTTCAAGGCTTTCTCAACTGCGTTAGCTGGCTTATCGAGGCCCTCTAACACTTTCTTAAGGGCCGTACTATGGGCACGCTCTAGTGCTTGCTCCGCAGAAGTCTCAATATCAGGTGTCACGCCTGTACCCTCCCAGTTTGTGCCAGAGATGGGATTGATGGCGCGTCCGGTAGGAATGAAGGTCTCGAAATGGTCATGCAAGCGGTAGATGTCACCGGGATGCGCACCGCCGCCGGTTGTTTCGCCGATGATGATGGCACGTTTCAGGTTCTTGAGATTGTAGGTGAATTCTTCAGCACCCGAAAACGTTTCGTGGCTAGTGAGCACGTAGACGGGCTTATCAAGAAAGCGTTTACCTGGAACATAAGGCAGGGTCCAAAATTGTTGTGTGCTATCATTGTTGCGCCAGTACATGCTATTGAGATGAACGGGTTCAGGCGGAAAGAAATAGCTGCACAGGAGCGCAATCATTGACGGTTCGCCGCCGTTGTTCTTACGCAAGTCGACGATCATTGCTGACGTTCCAGCAAGGAAGTTCATGGCGGCGACCCCTACGTCACCGGCAACGCTGGTCGGATAGAATTCGCGAAAATCGAGATAGCCGATGTTGCCTGCTAAGCGTTCGACTTTGTAGAAGCCGTAGTTGAACGCTGCACCTTCGGCTGCCCATGCATCATCACCTTGCGCCTCGCCTACGTATGGGGGTATGACTTCTTCACGATAAAAGACACGGAGATGCTTATCGCGACTGATCTCTCGTGCATGAGCGGTAAGAAGTTGTGTAAATGCTTTGCCATCCTCTACAGAGTCATATTCCGCATTGGCGCTTCGCTGCTGAAGTGAGGAGGCTATTTGTTCGGCAACTTCCGGAAAAACATAGTGTTCACGCAGTTTGTTCAAGAACGCTTCTAGCACTTGTATGTATGTCGTTGTGTCGATGACATTCGACGCCTTCGTTTCCTCAGACATTTTTACCTCCTCAAGAATGCAATAACAAATGGGTACTTTGTAGGGACCGATGTATCCCGTCCTCCTAGCCATTGACATCCGTTGGAGGAGGATGTGTACGTTTCATTATCTCCTAGACATTGCAGATTGTCCAGGAGGACGTGATACATCGGTCCCTACATCTTCCCGGGCAACCTCCAATACCCCTCACTATCATGTTGCAACACATTACCCTCGACAAGCGCGCGTAGAATGTATGGATAGTCGAGGGATTGCTGGCGAACAAGTTCGTTCGCTTGCTCTTCGCTGTATACCGTGTCAGGCTCGAACGCGTTTAAGACGTTGTTCAGTACGGCTTGTCGTTTCTCGGCGTCCGCTAATTCGGGCGAGATACGCCAGTATGTACCCTTGTCGCGCTGCATCATGCTACTACCAATACTGATAAGTTCGCGGCGCAGGTAGGCATAGTCTTCATGATGGCGTTGTAGGATCTCGTTGACCTGCGCCTCTTTGTAATACACACCGTACTCGAACTGGCTCGCAAGCCATTTGAGAATAACGAAGCGTTTCTTGGGACTAGCGGGAATCTCTTTGAGACGGACACCATCAAAGAAATCGCGCAGAACTTTGCGCTCCCACGCATCACCTTCTACATCATCGACCAATGAGGCCATTTTTTGTGGTGTGAGCAACAGTTTGTTGGTATTGCGCAGGGCTTCGGCATTGAGCCAGTAGTAGTGCGTATTACCATCAGAGCGCATACCCACAAGGTCTAGCTCCTTGAGCTTCGCTAGATGATGCGAGACGGTTGGGGCTTTCAGCTTGAGTAGAGCAGCTAATTCCTCGACATTACGTTCTCCATTGGCGAGAATACTTAGTAGCTTTAAGCGGTTCTCGTCCGCCAACACTTTAAAGAACTGTAGTAGAGTCTGGAACTCTTCCTGTGGCATATTCTCCTCTCTTTCTTTATAGACTTACATCTAATTAGAATTATATCTAAACACTAAAAGTATGTCAAGAGAGGAAGAGGAGGAGCGTGTAGTAATTATTGTTGTTGCTGAGGGGGTATTTCGGGATATGCAGATTGTGGTTCCTCATAGTCTGAGGCAAGGTGAGGTGATTGGACCTCTTGCGTGTGAAGTGTAGGTGTCGGGGCAGAAGGTGTTGGTACGCTTTGAGGTTGATACCCTTGCTGGTAGTCTCGATAAGCTGGCGGCTTAGGAGGTGTATAGTGAATGAATGGTCTTTGTTGAGCAGGCTGCGACCACTGTGTTGCTGAACGGAATACCTTATTGAGTGGAGAAACGAAAATGAGAAAATAGATCAGCGCACCGACCCAATTTGTGAAGAATATAAGGATGAATAAAAATCCCCTATACGGACGCACCTTTGCCCTTTTTGAGCAATCCACCAGCATCCAAATCCAGAAGATGACACTTATTATCCTTAATAAAGGCATGATGCTTTCGATGAATTCAGCTATAAACAGCATTATTATGTCTCTTTCAGCGATATACCATATGCTTCTTCTTATCTACTCTATGGAAACGGATTGAAGTGGCTATAATCAAATTTAGTCCGTACAATCTAATCATTCCGTTCTCAATTGTGACTCTAAAGAGCCGCCTACAACAATGGTACGTCCACTAGGTAGTGAGGGGTCTGTTGCAGCTTGAGCGATGACTTCGCCCATGTCGGTTGCGGTAGGAAGAGAACCGGATGTAGCACGTCTATGTTCAATCCCTCGTGCTTCTACTTGAGCGGCAATCTCATTTGCACGAGCAGCTTTGTTACGATAGGTGAGCGCGATATCGTAACCGCGCTCAGCTAATGCTAGTGCGGTTGCCGCACCGATACCGCGAGAACCACCAGTGATAAGAGCAACAGGCATGGTCATGCTCAACTCTCCTATAGGACGATCTCATGTCCCTGCTGTGCTGAGGCATAACAGGCATCGATGACGCGTACACGGCGTAAGCCTTCGCTACCGTTATGCTGGGACCAATTTCCTTCGCTAATGATTTGTACGAAATCGCGAACAACCGTTATATGGCCTTCGCCCCGGGGAGTCTGCAATTGTAGTGTAGCTGGAACACCTGCGACATCTGTGTAGATATCAAGTGTATCTTGCCAGTTGTAGTTTTTTACGGCAATATCGGCTCCACTTTCAGTACCATAGAGCGTGACGCCGAAGTCATCGCCCGCGCTACTGTGAGTGGCCCAGCTTGCTTCGAGCAACAGGGTTGCACCATTTGAGAGACGCAGAAATGCTGTGGCGAGATCTTCCACGTCAAATGCATTACCGGTACCGGATTTGCGGGCCTTCGGGTCCACGCCTTTTCCACTTTTGCCAAGTTCGTTATAGGTTGACGCGCTTACAGTAAGAATTTCTGGCTCACCAAGTAGGTACAGGGCCATATCGAGGGCGTGTACGCCGAGGTCGATGAGGGGACCGCCGCCGGCCTTTTCTTTACTGGAGAACCATGTCCCAGCACCTGGAATACCACGACGACGCATCCAGTAAGCCTTTGCGTAGTAGACGTTGCCCAGTTTGCCCTCGTCGGCGTAGCGTTTGAGCGTTTGCACGTCGCCACGAACACGATGATTGAAGACAACCTGTAAGACACGATTAGCTTTTGTGGCAGCCTCGACCATTGCCTCAGCCTCAGTGGTTGTACGAGCAAGAGGTTTTTCGGAGAGGACATGCATGCCGCGTCCAAGAGCTTCGATGGCAATAGGGGCATGGAGATAGTTAGGAACGCACACACTAACAGCATCAAGGTCGTCACGCGAGAGCAGTTCATTATGATAGTGGTAGAGATGCGGAATATTGTAGGTTGCGCCTAACGCCTGTAATTTGTCTTCTTCGAGTCCGGCAAGGGCCACGATTTCTACATTTGGCAGTTGGCTATAGCCCTTGAGCGCCATTTCTCCGCCAAAGCCGAGGCCGATAACGCCAACCCGAAGAGAAGTTGATTGTTGTTGCATGAGGACAGAATGCTCCTTTATTTCGTCAAGTCGATGAATCACGTCTTGTCCGCGTTCCAGGTGCCGACGAGGACGTGGTGAACCGGTCCCTACCAGATGCACTCATGAAGCACGTCTTGTCCGCGTTGCAGATGCCGACGAGGGCGTGGTGAACCGGTCCCTACCTATGGATCGCGTCTGGCCATCAAGCCTTGTTGCCACGCGTAGACGGCGGCTTGAGTACGATCCAACATGTGTAGTTTGCTCAGAATGTTGCTTACGTGGCCTTTGACCGTTTTTTCGCTGATGACGAGTTTGTCAGCGATGGCAGCATTTGAGAGGCCATCAGCTATAAGACGAAGTACGTCTAGCTCGCGGTCACTTAATTCGGTGAAGAGATTGGGGGTATCGCGTCTCGCACCACGGATTTCTTGTACGACACGTGCGGCGACGCGTGGGTGCAGCACGGACTCTCCGCGTGCAGCCTTGCGTATTGTTTCGGCGAGTTCGTCCGGTCCAACATCCTTAAGGACATAGGAGAGGGCACCTGCGCGGAGGGCGGGGAAGATGTATTCGTCTTCATGATAGGAGGTAAGCACGATGACCTGCGAATGAGGACTGACTCCCTTTACCTGGCGTGTGGCCTCGACACCGCCCATGCCACCCATTACAAGGTCCATCAGGACGACATCGGGCACGAGTTCGGCGGCCATCTTTACAGCAGTTTCACCAGAATCGGCCTCACCCACTACATGCAGATCGGGTTGGAGTTCCAGGAATGTGCGTACGCCATTTCTTACAAGGGCGTGATCGTCAGTAATCAGTACAGTGATTTGTTCAGGCACGCGGCGCTCTCCTTCTATACATGAGCGGGACTTACAGAAGCACGCTTACGCGTGCCAAGTTTTTCGCAATATGCAATAACGGTTGTGCCTTTACCGGGGGTGCTTTCCAAGCGAACGTCGCCACCGAGGACCTTCATGCGCTCCTGCATCGAATGTAGACCGACGCCTTGACTATCATGCAGCATGGTGTCAAAGCCGTGCCCGTTATCCTTAACGGTAAGCGTGACGACATCGCCGTTTACTGCAAGGTCCACCTGCACCAACGTTGCCCCGCTATGACGCGCAACATTCGAGAGGGCTTCTTGCGTGACGCGGAACAGTGCTTCTTCGACGACAGGCGGCAGGGTTTGCCCTTCCGCGACCTGTAGTTTCGCGATAATGCCTGTTTGCTGCATCCACTGATCCAGAAGTTCACGCAGTGCAACCATTAGACCTTTGCCCTCAAGGGCGGCTGGGCGCAGTTCTTTAATCAAGGTAGTAAGTTCTTGCTGGGCCTCGCGCACGAGCACTTCGGTTTCGTCTAAGCGTTTTTTCGCTGCGTTCATGTCGCGCCCTAACAATACTTTTATGGCGCCTACCTGCATGGAAATAGCGAAGATTTGCTGCTTGACGCTATCATGAAGGTCTCGTGCGAGGCGATTGCGTTCTTCGAGTGTAGCAAGTTGCTGACGCGTTTGAATCAGGTTTTGCAGTTGTACGGCCATTGTATTGAAGCATCGGGTCATCTGTCCAAGTTCATCGCCTGAATCGTCATGAGCATCAACGGAGAAATTTCCTTCACTCCATGCATCAGCGACTAATGATAACTTTTTGAGGCGGCGGGTCAGACCGCGCGAGGCGACAAAACCGAAGATTGCGCCTGGAATTGAAGCGAACAGCGTAAGAGGAACAACGGTTCTGAGCAGAAGAGGCAGGATAGATAGGTAAATTTGCCATGTGTCGGGGAGAGCCACACGTTGCAACAATGCCCCACGTATTTGTCCATTCTCACCCACAATAGAAGATACCACTGTGACGGTCTTATTTGATGTTTCATGAAAGAGGCTATCTGGACCTGTTTTGTGGTCTAGTGCAGAGCGCAAGTTCGCCGCATCCTGTGACGAAAGTTGTGCTTGTAGGGCATCATCAGATGTTGTAGCACGAGGGCCGATAGATGTGATGACATGGCCTTGAGCATCAACAATAGTCAGGAAAAGCGAGGGTGTATTGGTGACTGGATTGGAATTCGCGCTCTCAAGTCCATGTAAAAATGCTGTCAGCGATGGGGCATCTGGCTTACCTGACGCGAAGTAAGGAGCGGCCTGTTGTGACCGATCAGATACACTGCGTGCAAATAGCAGTGTTTCATTTGCTCCAACATACCAGAACGCGAGTGAGAGAAAGATGATTTCAATGACAAAAACCACCGCCACCGTAATCAGGGTGTAGTAAAAAGTTAATTTCCATTGTAGACGGCGAAATGGAGAGACGATACGTTGTATAGCCATGGTATTTTCCTGATAGTGGGTGGTACAGATACTTCAAGTATAACATAATTATGTGATAGCGTTTACAGCAATGGGTTTAGCTCATTGCTGTAAACGCTCTCGTGGACGGTTTATTCGTAGCGAAGGACTTCGAGCGGACGGACACGGACCGAACCCCAAGCGACTAGCGCAGCTGTAAGCATGGCGAGCAGGATCGAGCCACCGATCAGGCTCAAGATGATCAAGGACGAGACGCTAAAGGCAACATTGAAGAGCAGGTTGCCGAGTAGGATAATCGCACCGGAGGTGAGGAGCATCGCAAGTAGTGCACCGACGCCACCCACGATACCGTTCTCGATCAAGACTTCACTTAGAACGGTGCTACTGGTATAACCAACGGATTTCAGGATGCCCAGTTCGCGTCTGCGTTCGAGCATTGCTAGGGCCACAGCATTCGCGATGATGATGACGCCAGCGATAACCGAGAGCGAGGCAATGGCAACGAGCATATCGAGAATGCTATTGATCAACTGCGAGATGTACGCTCCGATATCGGCAAGATTTTGAACGGTTGCATTTGGAACAATCTTCGCAAGTGTATCTACCGCATTGTTTACCTGTGCCTGATCGATCTTCATATATGTGACGGTTGTCAGACCGGGCTTCGTAGTGCTGAGTGAAGTAGCGACGCTGTTAGCGGTAAGCACGCTGCCGACGCTACTGGCGCGAGATGTGCGAGAGTAAACGCCTACAATAGTCAACGTTTTCTGCGTTTTGCCATCCGCACTAGTAAGCGTAAACGTGTCTCCTGGTTTGAGATGCATACCGAATGGACCGCCGCTTGTCAATAGATCGCAAATCAACACATTGTTTGTACCGGCATCGGTTGCATTCAAGTTACGACCTTGTGTGATTGACGATGTTGGCAAGTTGTGAGTCAAATTGTAGCCCTCGACGGTGCTAAGAAATTGAACCGTATTCTGACGAGCATCGGCGGCCTTTGGCAATTGCTCTTGCAAAGGTTTACCGTTGATAGCGATAGGCATAGCCTGTGTGAATGTATCGGTACGGCTCTTAGAGAGGCCGGGGATAGTATCCAGTTTTGCTTGCAGGTTTGTAGTATCGTTACCGGTTGTGGTTGTCACAACGTTATAGGTCAGGCTCTGGGCAAACGAATTGCTGATTTGCGATTGCAGATTCTGTCCCAATGCAAGCACTAAACCAACGGTGAAGACGCCGATGAACAGGGCCAATAACGTCGTTGTCGTGCGCGCTCGCTGTCGTCCGATATTACGGAGGGCCATCTTTATGCTGACCTTCCACGTGCGTGGGAACAAGACAACTCCGATGCCGAAGAGCGACGCGGCAAAGAGCAGAATACCAAAGGTTGGTAGGACGAAGTATACAAGGACCGAGGCCGCAATACCGGTGAGAATAAGCGCAAGGTACTGTAGACTGAAGCGTTCGGGTACCGGCAGTTTGCTGACGAGAAAGACAACCAGACCGAAGAAACCACTCAACAATAGTAGGAAGGCGAAGGTACCATAGACTGCCTCTATTCCCAGTACTACGTCGTTGTTGAGGATGACAATCGCAAGGGCGCAGAATAGGACGGACAGGATAACGAGCAAGACAATCGTTAATGCAAGGCTGCTCGCGCCCCTATTCTCGTTCAGGTCGCGGATCACATTCAAGGGGCGAATGTTCGCGGCCTGTATGATTGGCATCAGGCCAAAGATCAAGGCAGTTACTAAGCCGATGGCGACACCACCTACGATAGTCCAAGGATTTAAGACGAAGGGAACGGTCAAGCCGATGTTTTGCATCAGGTCGCGTACGATATAGCTAACGCCGGTTGCAACTGCCGCACCGAGTATACCACCGATCAGTCCAAGCAGACTTGCTTCGAGACCAAAGAGTACGTAGAGATCGCCACGACGGTAGCCAGAGGTCTTGAGCATAGCAATCTCTGTCTTGCGACGTGAGAGCAGCACCTGCATGGTGTTGACAATACCTACGCCGCCAATCAAGAGTGCGAGCAGACCAGCGATCTCCAGAAACTTTGTAATGCCATCAATGGAGGACTGCTGAGCCTTGAGTGCATCAGCAACGGTCTGAGTTGAGACAAGTGGGAATTGCTTGGTGATAGCCCTCACAGCAGTATCGGTATGCGCAGCGTTCGCTGTTGTCACGTCGATGGCATCGTATGAAACATCTTTTGTTACGGCTTGATAATCGGAGGACGAGATGAGCAGAAGGTTGCCGGACTGCGCGAACACGCCAGTATTTGAAGCAATGCCTGCAATAGTGATATGGAAGGTATGGCCGGTGCCGGTAGTAGTTTTTGTATAGAGATCAAAGCTATCGCCGAGTTTTTTATGATACTTGTCGATAAAGCCCTGCGTAACAACAACCCCATTGTGCTTGAGGAGGCTTGTGAGACTGCCATTGCTCGGGCGTGTGAATGTAGGTTGCGAAACAACGGGATAGTTGTTAGGGGTTACTGCCTCAATGGTAAAGGCTTGAAAGGACGAACCACTGGCACTGAGGGCACCATTAGCTGTTGTAACGGCGGTATAGTTTGTGATGGTGCCATCTTTCTGCAGTTTGTCGAAAAACGAGAGGTCGCTACTTTTTAAGGGAACCTGTGCTGTTACCGCGATATCGCCACCATTGGCGTCACGAGTGTTGGATGTCAGTGAGCTTTGCAGCATGAAGCCGACTAGCTGTAAAGAGACAATAGCCATCACACCAACGGCAACACAGAATATTGCCAGCACTGTTCTTTGGCCACCACGGAGAAGTGAACGAGAAGTGTAATTGAAGTACATCGAAGTTTTCATGATTGCTGTTCTCCTCTCACCAGAGTTACTGGGTGATTCTGCCATTTGAGCTATCAAGCTCAGCAAGCGTACCGTCTACGATGCGTAGTGCATGGTCGGCGTGTGATGCGACAACGGGGTCATGTGTGGCAATGATAAAAGTTTTTCCGGTTTGCTCACGGAGTTCGGCGATAAGCTTGAGGACGTTTTCGCCGTTGCGAGCGTCTAAGTTGCCGGTTGGCTCATCGGCGATAACGAAGGCGGGATCTGTTGCAAGCGAACGGGCTATAGCGACACGCTGCTGCTCACCGCCAGATAGCTGATTGGGACGATGATCGAGTCGATGCGAGAGGCCAACGAGGGACAAGAGTTCTTGTGCTCGTGCGGATGGTGAGCCTTTGTGCTTGCCAACGTACAGGGGAACCTCGACATTTTCTTGCGCGGTCAAGGTCGGTATCAGGTTAAACGCCTGGAAGACCATACCAATCTTGTTATTACGCACGGCGGCAAGCTTACCCTCGTTCATACGCGTAATGTCAACGCCGTCGATGAAGACCTGGCCCGTTGTAGGATTGTCGAGGCCAGCGATGATTCCGAGGAGGGTGCTTTTACCGGAGCCGGATGGTCCGACGATAGAGACAAATTCACCGCTCATAATCTGGAAGCTAATACCCTTGAGGATGTTGATGCGCTCTTTGCCGAGCGGTAGTGTTTTAGTGATGTCGCGTACATCCATGACGACGGTTTTTGAAGTAAGAGATTGATCTTGCAGGGTTGAGAATGTTGTGCTCATGTATGGTTTCCTCTTTCTTTTTGCTTTTTATTCTCAGGGTTTGTTGTAACCTATGTACTAAGAATAAAAGGAAACGAGGCTTTTGGGATGCGTCTGGAGGAGTGTTATGAGGGGGACTTTAGGCGGGTGTCAGGACAGGCACATTGCTTCGCACATGCGTCGGACGCCATAGATGTAGTCCCTACAGAGAAACAGGAATTATGGGTGGATACGCTCGTTTTTGGCGAGCATTTCGATAAACTTTTGGATGCGAACTGAGCGCGTTTCTGGTTTTTTAGCGGTGTGAATTCTGAAAAGGATAGCATATCTATTAGCGCTATCCAATGTGTCGAAGAAATCCTTTGCCTTCTGATTGCTGTCTAGCTGATGTTGAAAGTCATCGGGAACTGTTATTTTGCTTTGCGACTCGTAAGCCGCATCCCAACGGCCATCGGACTTAGCTAGTTCTATCTGCCGGATGCCTGCTGGTTGCATCCTGCCTTCGGCTAGCAGAGCTGTCACTTTATCGCAATTCACTTTGGACCAGATACTTTTTGGACTGCGAGGGGTAAATTTTTGCAACCAGTACTGACCGTCAAATGAGGCCTTTTGGCCATCGATCCAACCATAGCAGAGAGCAACGTCGAGAGCTTCTGCATAGGATAGGGAGGGTATACCTGTCTCTTTCTTGGCTATTTTGAGCCAAATACCTTTTGCACTAGCATGGTGCTCACCAAGCCATGATGCCCAATGTTGAGAAGTTTCAAACGGTAGAATTGGAAGATCATTTGTATTCTTCATAGTGAAAGTATACAGAATCTACGTTGAAAATCAAGCATATCAGTGTTTCGTCAAGATGTGTATTGCTCTGCCTAGGGCGTTTTCGGCGCTTTCCTGAATGGTCTCGCTGAGGCCGGGGTGGGCGTAGAGAATTTCGTCGAGGTCGGTGAGGGTGGCGCCCATTTCGATGGCGAGGGCGAGACTGCCGACGATGTCACCTGCACGTGGACCTACGAGCGTCGCACCCAGCAATACACCTTCGTCCTGGGTAGCGACGAGCATGGCTACGCCGTTGTCGGCATTGAGCGTTAGTGCTCGGCCATTGGCGGCCAGTGGGAAGCGACCGGTTGTGATGGTGTACCCAGCTTTTGTAGCCTCTTCTGCTGTATAGCCAACGGTTGCGAGTTCGGGTGTAGTATGCACAACGAGCGGCGTGACAAGTGGTGCGAACTGGACACGCTGACCTGATAGCACCTCTGCGGCGACTTTGCTCTGTTTGATGGCGATGCTAGCAAGTGGCTGACCACCAGTGCAGTCTCCAATAGCGTAGATGTGCGGAACGTTTGTCTGTTGCATGGTGTTGACAGCGATGCCGCTGTTCTCAGTCAATTCTATACCAATATCCCCAAGGTGTAGCCCTTTTGTATTTGGTACGACTTTCTTTGAATAGACTATGGGATTGCCATCGTCATCTAGCACCTTGTTTTTTAGTGCAGTCTGCTCAATACCGGATTTGCGTAGAGCAGTCGCGATAAGTCGAAGCGCTGCTGGATCAACGCCAGCGAGTAGCCCTTCTCCGGGAGAATAGAGGCGAATTTTGATGCCGAGACGGTTGAAGAGTGTTGCCAATTCTAGGGAGATATAGTCATCGCCGACAATGCTCATGCTCTGTGGGAGTTGAGGGAGTTGTAGTACCTGTTCGGGAGTTAAAGCGTGCGGACCTTCGGTAGGTGCATATGCCGCTCCGGTGGCGATGATGCAGTCCTCAAACTTGAAGCGGTGGGTGCCGTATTCTCCCTCAACGCGCACTTCTTGAGGATTAATGAACCACCCTGTGCCCTTGACGAGTTCGATACGATTGCCTTCCAGCAGACGACGAACGCCCTGTGAGAGTTTATCCACGACGCCTTGCTTCCAGGTTTGCATAGTAGACCAGTCGAAGGAGACGGTTTCAGCGTGGATGCCCATTGCCGCAAGGTCATCTGAGCGCATTTGGGCATAGCGTTCGGTGGCGGAGACGAGCGCTTTTAAGGGGATACAACCGCGATTGAGGCAGGTGCCACCGGCGGGACCGGGTTCGACGAGCGTGACATGCCGGCCAAGTTGTGCCGCACGAATCGCTGCGACATAGCCAGCGGGTCCAGCACCCAGGATGAGCACATCGACTGCTGTTGTTACATCTCCGACGACCATGATGATTTGCCTTCCTATTATTACAGCATATCCAGCATCAATTGTTGAGGATGCTCGACAATTTCTTTAAAGTGTGTCAAGAATTTGCCGGCCAGTGCACCGTCAATGACCCTGTGGTCGAAGGACATGGCGAGAGGCATAATGGGACGTGCTACTATTGTGCCATTGTGGACAACGGCTTTTTCTCCAATGCGCCCAACGGCGAGAATAGCTACTTCTGGTGCGTTGATGATGGGTGTGCCGGTGTTGCCACCAAAGCTACCGACGTTGTTGAGGGTGAAGGAGCTACCTGTTACCTCTTGCATTGAGAGCGAACGTTTTTGCGCGCCCTCGATGAGGTGCTCAAGTTGCTGGGCGATCTGCACAATGGTTAATTTATCGGCGTCTCGTAATACGGGGACGAGCAGACCTTCGGGTGAGTCAGTGGCGATACCAAGGTGATAAACGTGTTTGTAGACAATTTCGCGGGTCCCCTCGTCGAAGGTTGCATTGAAGATAGGGAAGGCTTTGAGGACTGGAAGGAGCAGTTTCACGAGCAGGGGCATGTAAGTGAGACGGGTGCCGCGCCCTTCGGCGACAGGTTTAAGGGCGCTACGTAACGAGACGAGTTCAGTGGCGTCAAGTTCGTCGAAGGAGGTGGCGTGAGGAATGGTACGCCAGGAGTGTTCCATACGTTCGGCGATACGGCGGCGCAGACCTGTCAGGGGTTTACGCTCTTCTGTGGTGGAAGCGTCTTGTGCCGATCGTACTGGTTCCTTTTGTGGTGTTTCGCGTGTGGCTTCAAGAACGGCCTCTTGCGGCTCGACCTGCGTCAGAGTGTGCACCGATGATGAGGAGCCGTTGCTTTGCTTTGTGGCACCATTTGTACTCCTGCTACTTCCTTCGAGATATTTTTGCACATCCTCGCGGGTGACGCGACCACTTGGATGTGATGGAGAGACCAGCTCAAGGTTTACGCCTTGCTCAAAGGCAAACTTACGGACAGCGGGGGCGGCGAGGACACGACGAGGGGCGGATGATGTGCTTGTAGTCGCTGTACTTGTATTTGTTGCGGCGGACACAGTATTTGAGAGCGCGGTTTCGGCTTTGATAGGATGCTCTGTTACAGCAGGTGAGGCAGTGCCGCTTTCACCGGTCGCGGTTTTAAAGGTGACAAGCACCTCGCCAAGTTTCGCAACGGTTCCTTCTGGTACGCGAATAGTATCGACCGTCGCGGCAACGGGCGAGGGAATCTCGACGACGGCTTTGTCTGTTTCGACTTCGACCATTGGTTGGTCGAGTTTGATAGTGTCGCCAGAGTTAATAAGCCAGCGTCGTATCTCGGCCTCTTGCATGCCCTCACCGAGATCGGGCAGTTTGAATTCTTGCATAGGTTTATTCTTCCTTCTATGAAGTGCTTTGTCGCTTCCTCTTCATTTCGTTTAGTCCCTCTAGTACGGCTGCACGAATGATTGATTGGATACATGGTGCCTTTGCAGCAGTGTATACGGCACGATCCGAACCATGTTTTGTTGCAAGCTCTCGTTTAAGAGTATCATATTGTTGTACCAACTCTGGATGCATAAGCATGTATTCACGGAAGAGTTGGTGCACTGCGCACTGATTGAGGGTTATAGTCAACGATGATGACGGAGTCTGTATTCAATCTAGTTCTCACCTTGAAAATTCATAGTATTTGAATTGGAATAGTTTCCGTATGGATCGCATGCATCACGTCCTTTCGATCAATCTAGGGGTAGGGGTACAAGGTTCGTTTTTCTTCGATGGATGCTATTGGGGCAGAGGACGTGATACATGCAATCCCTACCTCGTTGTCATGTTTTCCAAGATTGTCGATTGGCGAGCAGGACGTGATACATGCAGTCCCTACCAAAGTTTGTTTATTCCTCCATTACTGATTGGATGGCGGTTAGTACTCGAGCTGGTGTTGGCAGGTAGTAGTCTTCCTGGCCGGGGACGGGATAGGGTGTGTCGTAGCCGGTGACGCGTGCGATGGGTTTGAGGAGCGAGTAGAGACAGTTGTCGTTGATGATGGAGACGATTTCGGCACCGACGCCTCCGGCACGTCCGGCTTCGTGAACAATGACTGCTCGACCAGTTTTTTCGACAGAGGTGACGATGCATTCTTCGTCGAGGGGCCAGACTGTGCGCAGGTCAATTACTTCGACGCTTGTACCCATTGTTTGCTTAGCCTTTTTCGCGGCTTCGAGGGCAACTTGCACCATTGCACCGTAGGCGAAGATACTGACATCGGCTCCTTGTTGTACGACGTTGGCCTTGCCGAGCGGAAGCGTGTAGTGTTCTTCGGGGGTCTCCTGGCGGAAAGAGCGGTAGAGTTTGATGTTCTCGAGGAAGAGGACGGGATCGGGGTCAGCAACGGCGGAGGCGAGCAGACCTTTAGCGTCGTAGGGATTCGAGGGGATAACGACCTTGAGGCCCGCCGTTTGCATGAAGACGCCCTCGACGCTATCGGAGTGTAGCTCGGGCGTGCGAACACCACCACCATAGGGGGAACGGACAACGAGCGGGCAGGTGTGTACGCCTGCACTGCGGGTGCGAATACGTGCGGCCTGTGAGACGAGTTGGTTCATGCAGACAAAGAGGAAGCCAGCGAACTGTATTTCGGCGATTGGGCGCAGACCGTAGACGGCCATGCCGACTGAGCTGCCGATGATTGCGGATTCGGAGAGGGGTGTGTCGAAGACGCGACGTTCACCAAATTTTTGTTGCAGTTTTTCGGTGACGCGAAAGACGCCACCATTGACGCCGATGTCTTGTCCAAGCATGACGACACGCGGGTCGCGTTCGAGTTCCAGTGAGAGGGCATTGTTGAGCGCCTCGATCATGGTCATGTGCATATAGGTGTTCTCCTCATTGAGCAGTTTGTGCGGTGCCGGGGTGTGATGAATGGGACCCCATAGGCGTCAACATAAGCCAGATGCGTCGTGTGTAGAGGACGGGGCACCCGCTAGGGGATGCCCTCCCATAGACGGTGACGCAAGAGGCCAGGGCACCCGCTAGGGGATGCCCCTCCCATAGACGGTGACGCGAGAGGCCAGGGCACCCGCTAGGGGATGCCCCTCCCATAGACGGTGATGCGAGTCGCTCCATCACCTGTTCAAGTTAGCATCAATCCTTTGAGTTAACGCGTATAGGGTGTGATGAATGGGACCCGTACAGGGCGTTTATAATTTTCATGAATTGGGACTTTCTAAATGTCGCAATAGGTCTTCGCGCTGGGCTTGTAGACGTGGCGAGAGATTGGCGGACATGTAGTCGAAGAAGCCGTCGGGCGCAGGAGTAGGCATAGCTTCGGTTTCGGTGACGGCCTGATTGATCTCGGCCTCGACCTCGTTGATGAGCTGTTGGTCTTGTTCGTCTGTGAGCAAATCCTGCTTTTTCAGGAAGCGAGCGATGCGCACGATGGGGTCTTTGTGCTGCCATTCCTCAATTTCGGAGGCGATGCGATAGCGCGTTGGGTCGTCGGCAGTGGTGTGTGCACCGATGCGATAGGTGAGGGCCTCGATAAGGGTAGGTCCCTCTCCAGCGCGTGCACGCTCGACGGCTCGTTGCATGACATCGTAAACGGCGAGGAGATCGTTGCCATCGACGAGAACGCCTGGAACACCGAAGCCAGCACCGCGAGCAGCGAGCGTGGGGGTAGCGGATTGCTTGTGACGCGGGACACTGATGGCCCAGCCGTTATTTTGCACGAAGAGCACAACGGGAGCTTTAAATACACCAGCGAAGTTGAGAGCTTCGTTGAAATCACCTTCGGAGGTTGCGCCATCGCCACAAACGCCAACCGCAACGGCGTTGTCACCTGCGATCTTTGCGGCCATGCTAAGTCCAACCGCGTGGAGCATCTGGGTCGCGATGACAATCTGGACAGGCATACAATGAACTTCTTTAGGATAGATAGGGGTGTAGCCACGGAAAGAGTACACGAGCGTGGAGGTGGGAACGCCTTTGACTATAAGTGAGGCAATTTCGCGATAAGAGGTGGTGAGCCAGTCCTGTGGTTGTAGAGGAGCAGCAAGGCCAACGGAGGATGCTTCCTGACCAACGAGGGAGGCGAAGGTTGTGGCGCGTCCTTGTCGCTGTAGCGCGACAATTTTGTTAGAGAAGGCACGGCCCAGATGCATGTAGCGATAGAGTTGTAGCAGGCGGTCGGTGCTGAGATCAGGCATGGCACGCAGCAGGTTGCCCTCTTCATTAAGGATTTGATATGCCTCTCTGCTCTGGTCGATCTGTTGGGTTGTCACGGTGTACTCCTTCCCAATGTTCAAACACAATAAATTCACAAACACAGCGCGAGCTGGCTCGCGCTGTGTTTGTGAATTTATTGTGTTTGCATGCTAAATAGCCATGGGGCTTCTCCCTTACGGCGTTGCTCGTAGGCGGCAATTTCTTCCGCGTGTGAGAGGGTCCAGCCGATGTTGTCCAGACCCTGGAGCAGGGCTTCTTTGTGGAAATGGTCGATGTCGAAGTGTAGACTGCGTCCACTTGGTGTTGTGACGGTTTGCGCGGGCAGGTCGACACGGAGCGTGTAGCCTTCTTGTGCCTCTACTTCGTGGACGAGTTCTTGCACGATTGCATTGTCGAGGGTGATTGGCAAGAGACCGTTGTTGAAGCAGTTATTGTGAAAGATGTCGGCAAAGCTGGGAGCAATGAGGCAGCGAAAGCCATATTGTTGTATGGCCCACGGTGCATGTTCACGCGAGGAACCACAGCCAAAGTTGTCGCCTGTGAGCAGAATACTTGCGCCGTTGTAGCGCGGCTGGTTAAGGACAAAATCAGGATTGGGGGTATCGACATTGCCACCAATATAGCGCCAATCGGCGAAGAGGGCCTTGTCAAACCCTGTACGCTTAATGGTTTTGAGGAAGCGCGCTGGTGTGATTTCGTCAGTGTTGACGTTTGTGCGATCCAAGGGCATAACGAGGCCCGTGTAGATGGTAAATGGTTCCATAGTCGTGTTATACCTCTCGAATGTCGACGAAGTGACCGGCGATAGCAGCAGCAGCGGCCATCGCGGGGCTAACAAGGTGTGTGCGCCCGCCGCGACCTTGACGGCCCTCGAAATTGCGGTTGCTCGTTGAGGCGCAGCGTTCGCCCTCGCTGAGCCGATCACCATTCATGGCAATACACATGCTACAGCCGGCCTCGCGCCACTCAAAGCCTGCCTCACGGAAGACATCGGCCAATCCTTCTTCCTCGGCCATGCGACGAACCTGCATCGAGCCGGGAACAACCATTGCACGCACGGTCGGGGCAACGTGTTTGCCTTTGACGTATTGTGCGGCCATACGCAGGTCTTCCATGCGCGAGTTTGTGCATGAGCCAATGAAGACGGTATCGAGCTTGATGTCTGTGATTTTTTGACCGGGTTGTAAGCCCATATACTTTAAGGCTCGTTCGTAGCCTTGACGCTTCAGGGCATCCTCTTCAGCGGCGGGATCGGGAACGGATGCTGTTACATCGGCAACCATACCGGGGTTATTACCCCAAGTCACCTGCGGTCCAAGGTCATCAACACTGATGTCATATACAGCGTCAAATTTCGCGTCGGGGTCGCTAGCAAGCCCACGCCACGCGGCAACGGCTTGCTCGAACTGTTCACCCTTTGGGGCGTAACGGCGGCCCTTGATGTAGGCAAAGGTTATGTCATCAGGCGCGACCATACCAGCACGCGCACCGGCTTCAATCGCCATATTGCACAGGGTCATACGGCCTTCCATCGAGAGGTTGCGAATGGCCGAGCCGCTGAACTCGATCACGTGACCAGTACCAACGCTTGTACCAAGTTTGCCGATAATGCCTAGCGCGAGGTCTTTGGCGGTTACACCTGGTGCCAGTTTCCCCTCGACGCGGATATTCATAGTTTTGGGCTTCTGCTGTAGGAGGCACTGGGTTGCCAGGACGTGCTCGACCTCGCTGGTGCCGATACCAATGGCGAACACCCCTAGCGCACCATGGGTGGAGGTATGTGAGTCGCCGCAGACAATCGTCATACCGGGGAGGGTGATGCCCTGTTCGGGTCCGATGATATGGACAATGCCCTGCCGCTCATCGTTCATGTCGAAGAGGGTCAGGTTAAAATCGACGGCGTTTTGCTCCATCGTGGTAATACATATTTCGCTGTCACGGTCCACCACATTGAGCAGTTTACGGCCTTGGACGGTGGGGACGTTGTGGTCGAGGACGGCGACGGTAGCATCGGGACGGCGTACGGGACGATGGGCGAGGCGTAGGCCAGAGAATGCCTGTGGCGAGGTCACTTCATGGACAAGGTGACGGTCGATGTAGAGGATTGATAGCTCTCCCGGTACATCGCGCACAACATGGGCATCCCAAATTTTATCGAACATTGTTTTTGACATAACGTAGACTCCGAAAAATACTTACACAACGTGCATAGTGCATGTGCTGTAGTCCTAAAGAAGATATTCTATTGTATCTTGTACAGAATACATTTTACAACTAGCACTGGTGGAATTTCTTTCCTGTTGGCCCAGCTAAACCAACGATTTCCCTCGACAGATGCAGGAAATGCTGGTTCTTCCAGACCATTTATGACAAAGCCTGCCTTAAAGCATGCGTTAAATAGCTGATGTAGTGGACGAAAAAAGTAGTACTGCGGGGCTGGCTGTCCAATGATTCCTATACCTTTATGCGAGGAGGGAGTGAGATATTGCGACACTTTTACTGAATGCACCTCTGTGATGACACCATCGCGATCATCTTCTTCTATCATCAACTTTATATTACCGTTGAAGCAGGGATGCATTATTGAGAAGACAAAGCGTCCATTTGGCTTGAGCATTTTGCTCAGTGCAGAGAGAAGAGGTTCTATAGTTACCATATCCATTAAGGCCATATTGCAGACGGCGGCATCAAAGTGTTGTTCGCCTAAAGCGAGCAATTGTGTTTCGCTCATTGCATCGACCACGGTATAGTTGATTGCATGTGCATATGCCGCGTTTCTTTTGCTTGCGATTTGGATAAATTTCTCGCTAAAATCCGTCGCGGTTACGTGTGCGCCAAGTTGTGCCATTCTTTTAGCGAAAATGCCATTGCCGCAGGCGATTTCTATTACCTGCTCACCAGGACGCAGGTCTAGCAACCTTTCTGAAGTTGGGCCGACTAAAAAACGCTGGAACTGGTTGCCTTCATCGCCCATTTGCTCATCCCAGAACTGGGCGTTATCGTTCCAGATATCGTGGACTTCATTATTGAGGGATTGTTCGGTGGACATGGTGTACTCCTTTTTTTAGAGATACGGTGAATAGTGTTCCATAGCAATTTTGTGCATGGTCCGGGGCGTAATGAAATTATAGCGCCTACACGTGATTTTGTACGATGTGAGGGTGAAATCAGTTATGGCCAAAGAGAATGCCTCCATGATTACTGTGATTACCGTCATTACTGCGATTGTTTCATTACCACCATTACTGCGATTACCGTCATTACTGCGACTCCTTTTGAGAGTTGTAGGGATGAAGAGAGCAAGAAGACCGCGAGGGTCCCTCTACACCTTTGTTTTATATCGCGTGGTACTGCTCTTTGGGCACGGAGTGATTACCATCATTACTGTGATTGTCATTATTACCAATTTATGTGTTCCGATAGCGAGGGGCGCGTGTGATGGAATGCTATTACCTTATTACCGATATTACTGATGTTGATAGGGTGCTGGAGCTAGAGGTTCATCGTTGG